>CAZDMM010001099.1:0-2293 GCA_964505845.1 uncultured Caldilineaceae bacterium | reverse complement strand
AGATGCACTGGGGCGGGCAAACTTTGGCGCAAATGCCGCAACTGGTGCAGCGGTTCTGTTCCAGGGCTTTGGCCCGATCATAATCGGGGCTGTCCTTTTTGACATCGTAATCCGTCACCAGGAAGGGTAAAAAACGGAAATTCTCCGGCGTTTGCAGTTTTTCTTCGGGATACTGCACCGTAAACAATCCGCCGCCCTGTGGCCCCTGCCGCCGGGCAAAAGCGCCGGGCCGCTCCCCGCCCCTGGGGAAATAGAACTCTTTGACATCATCCACATAACTATCAAAAAAGTGCTTCAGGGTAATCCCCAAACCTTTGAGTACGCCCAGTCCAAACATTAGCGATCTACCTCCCCAAGAACAATGTCTATCGCACCCAGGGTGACGATGGTATCGGCTACCTTGCCGCCTTTGCACATATCGGACAGCGCGTTGAGGTTGATGTAAGAAGGGGCGCGCACCCGGTAACGCCAGGGGTTGCCCGACCCGTTGCTGACGATATAAAAGCCCAGCTCGCCTTTGGAGTGCTCAGTCCGAACATAAGCTTCGCCGGCCGGCACTCGGATGGTATAGGAGGCTTTGCCGCCCAGAATGTCGCCCGGTTGGGTATCTTGAATCCCCTTAAAGGCCTGGTCAAGAATCCGCAAGCTCTGGCGGGCCTCTAAAATGCGCTGGTAGAAGCGGCTAAAAACATCGCTATCGTACTGGATGGGGATATCAAAATCAAAGCGGTCATAGATGCTGTACGGCTCCGCTTTGCGGACATCATACTTAACGCCGGCAGCGCGCAGCATAGGGCCGGTGACGCCGTGGCTAATCAGGTCTTCGGCCGACAGGTAGCCCACCCCTTTGGTGCGGGAAAGGACGATTTCATTACCTGTGACCAGGGCGTCCATCTCATCCAGGGCCTGCTCCAGCGTGCCGCGCACCGCCTGCGCCCGCTTGAGCCAATCGTCGCTCACATCATAAACCACGCCGCCAAAACGCATGTAGTTGCACATCATCCGGGAGCCGCTGGCTTCTTCAAACAAATCTAGCACCCGTTCGCGGGCCTCAAAGGCATAGAACAGCGGCGTGGCCAGCGCCCCCAGGTCATTCATCAAAAAGCCGACCAGGGAAATATGGCTAAAGACCCGGTTTAACTCCGCCATGATAACACGGATATATTCGGCCCGCTCCGGGACGGGGATTTGGGCCAGTTTTTCTACCGCCAGGGCATAAGCCAGGTTGTTTTGCATGGAGTTGAAATAATCCAGCCGGTCGGTGAAGGGCATGTTCATCAGCCAGCCGTTGCGCTCGCCGATTTTTTCGTGGTTGCGGTGCAGGTAGCCCAACACCGGTTCCAAATCTACAATGGTTTCCCCTTCCAGCGTTACCACCATCCGAAAGACGCCGTGCGTGCTGGGGTGGTGCGGCCCCAGGTTGATGACGATGCGGTCGCTCTCAAAATCGGCATCATCCCGGACATCGCGGGCCTCGATGACGTGCTCCAGCGAGTCTTCCTTTTTGTGGGGCATCCACTTGTCGGGGTCCCAATCTTTGGGATAAACAATGTTGTGCCCAAAGGGGCTTTGGGTTTCAATCCGTTCGTGGTGGCCGCCGGGCCAGCGGCTGGTAAAGGGCTTAACCGGCTCCTCGTAATAGGCTTCTTCGTAATCTTTGCGCATGGGGTGGCCGTAAAAATCATCCCACAGCAAAATACGCTTCATATTGGGGTGGCCGGGGAAGTTGATACCGTACAGATCGTAAATTTCCCGTTCTTGCAGGTAACAGGTCTTCCACAACCCATACAACGAGGGAATCTCCGGTTTGGCTTCCGAGGTACGGGCCTTAAAGACCAGGCCCGGCTGGTGAGGCTTGCTGATGCTAAAGACGTGGTAGACCACCTCAAAGCGCTGGTTGGGGTCGCGTCCCTGGTAATCTACCCCGGTGACGTTGCTCAAAAGTTCGTAGCCCAGCTTGTCGCGCACGTGCCGGGCAAAAGCCAACAGATGCTCCGGGGCCACCACCAGGGCGTCATTTTCGGCGGTGACGGCCTGCGCCTGCAAGGCTTCATTGATAGCGTTGGCTAAACCAACGGCATGCTCGGTAGGGGTAGTATCCCAGGTAGGCACTTTGGGCGGTTTGACCACTCGCTTGGGGCGCGGCTGCGGGCCGCTGGCCGCCGTCTGAGCCGGCCCCTGCTGGCGGGCTTTGCGCAACTGTTCTTTAATCAGCGGCAACTGGCGCGGGTCAATAATATCCGGCCCCAAGATAGGGATGGGGATGGCCTCCAGCGGTTCATCTTTTTTATAC
>CAZDMM010001098.1:0-2303 GCA_964505845.1 uncultured Caldilineaceae bacterium | reverse complement strand
AAACGGTCTGATTTAAGCTAGATAAGTGCCTGTCACCTTAATCCCGATAATGTTTGATGTAGCCGCCTCTCAGGTAATTGAACTTCGTGGGTTAGCTCGGACAGAGCTACGCCGTAAAGTGTTCCCGTCATTCGTTCCGGGTAGTGGGTCGGCCGAAGCCCCCGCTTTCTAAGCGGGGAAGGATGTCACTAACGAGTATAACCGGTCGCAGCCGGTCTTTGGTGATCTTCTCACCGTCTTTTTCTTTCAGCAGCTTAAGGCGTTGCCGCTGCCCGCCGATCAGATCGAGGAACTGGAAACGCGCACCGAAGGCTGGGGAGCCGGTCTGCATCTGGCGGCGCTGTCGCTGCAAGGATTGGATAGAGAAGGCATTTCTCGCTTCATCCGCGACTTTACCGGCAGCCATCATCATGTGTTTGACTACCTGGCCGAGGAAGTTCTGCAACAGCAGCCGGAGGAAATTCAACATTTTTTGCTGCACACCTCTATTTTGAGCCGGCTGTGCGGCCCACTGTGTGACGCCGTTTTGAGCAGGGGGCAGGGGGGCAGGGGGGCATGGGAGAGATTTCCAGCCCCCCTGCGCCTCCGCTCCCCCGCTTCCCTGCTTCTGGTCAGGAGGTCTTGGAATATCTTGAACACGCCAATCTCTTCCTGGCGCCCCCCGACGGTGAGCGGCGCTGGTACCGCTATCACCATCTCTTTGCCGACTTCCTGCGGCAGCGGCTGGCACGTGAAATCGGCCTGGCCGGGGTGAATGACCTGTACCGGCGCGCCAGCGGCTGGTTTGAGCAGCACAACTTGCCAGGTGGGGCGATTGATTACGCCCTCCTGGCCCAGGATTTCGAGCAGGCGGCGCGCCTGGTAGACGGGTACAGCGAGAGTGCGCGGATGCGCGGCGAGCTGGCCACCCTGTTACGTTGGCTCATGGCGCTGCCCGACGCGGCCTTTGAGAGCCGTCCCACGTTGGCGCTCAATCACGCTTTCATTTTGGCCATGATGGATCAGTTCACGGCGGCAGAGCGACTCCTTGACGCCGCCGAGCGGGCCTTACACGCTGCGCCTGGGCGCGATATCGAGCTCCTGGGCCAGGCGGCGGTAGTGCGGGCGGCAATCGCCCTCCAGACGGATCAGCCGGCAGAAGTCACCATTGCCGCCGGCCGGCAAGCGTTGGCGCTGTTACCCCCGAACAGCGCCAACTGGCGCGGGCTAGCGGGATTATTTCTTAGCGTAGCATATTATGCCCAAGCTGGCGATCTTGCCGCAGGCTATCAAATGCTCATCGAAGCGGAGCAGACCAGCCTAAGCGCCGGCGATCGTTTCAGTGCGGTCAATGCCGCCGGGAACATCACAATTGTGTTAGAAATCGGCGGTCGGCTGCGCGAATCGGAACGGCTCAGCCGGGAGAGTCTACAGCGCGCGGCCGAGCCGTTCTGGCAGGGGGTGCCGCTGGTAGCCTTTGCCGGTTTCTCCCTCAGCCGGGTGCTCTACGAGCGCAATGACCTGCTGGCGGCGCACGACCTGCTTACCGAGGCGATTCAGCAGTTGGAAGGCTGGGCGCTCAAGCGAGTCATCGTGGTCTACTATGTGGGACTGGCGCGGGTGCAGCAGGCGCTGGGCGAGTTGGAGCACGCGCGCGAAACGATGGCGCGGGTGGCGGCGATCGTTCAAAAGGATGATCTCAAACAGACCTTTTCGCAGTGGGCGGCGTATCCGGCGCGCATCGCTCTCGCTCAAGGCGACCTGACCACTGCCGCCCGCTGGGCCAGGGAAGTTGAGCCGACCACCCGGGGCGAACTGAACCCGGCCCTGGAATTTAAGCATATCACGCTGGCCCAGATCTATCTGGCGCAGCAGCGGCTGGACGATGCCCAGCGCCTGTTAGAGCGGCTGCTGCCCGCCGCCCAGGCCGCCGGACGCATGGGACGGGTGCTGGAAATCTATTTGCTACAAGCGTTAACCGCCGACGCCCAGGGCCAGCAGGAAGAAGCCCTGAGCATGCTTGAACGTGCGCTCAGCCTGGCCGAACCGGAAGGTTACATCCGCACCTTTGTGGACCTTAGCCCGCCGCTGGCGGCGCTGCTCCACAAGGCCCACACCCGCGCCATCAGGCCAGCTTATGTCGCCAAGCTCCTGGCCGCCTTCCCCGATTTACCCACAGGGGGCCTTCGGCTCCGATTTACGATTTCAGATTTACGAGATGATGCTCCCTCAATCGTAAACCGTAAATCCGAAATCGTAAATCTAGTGGAGCCTTTGATAAAGCAGCAACGCTGAGTGGAAATGTACATGAGGCATGGAATTAT
>CAZDMM010001097.1:0-2305 GCA_964505845.1 uncultured Caldilineaceae bacterium | reverse complement strand
AAGGGTTGCCACCCACTACCTTGTAAATGCGGCCCAGTTGACTTTCTGAAGCAGCCACCAGTGTGGGCAGCCCCCGTATCTCGGCCTCATGGATAAGCAAAGCCAAAGTATCGGCTTGATTCAACTCTTTCAGGCTAATACAAAACACATTGGGATAATGGTACAGGCTGTACCGGCTGGTTAGCAGGAATTTGCTTGGATCGGCCCATTGGTGCAGGGTGGGTAAGAGAGCTTGATAATCGGCGGTCGTTTCCAGGTTATCAATGACCACCAGGTAAGGCGCTTTTTTAAGCAAATCGGCCAGCGTGTTAGCCTGGGCCTGGGGTGAAAGCCCCGGCGATGTGGTGGGGGCCAACTGCTTCAACAAAGCCTCAGTTAAGGTGGTTACATCCAGGGCCGGTTGATTGATCGGTTGCAGGCCAACAGCAGGGGTAAAATTTTGTTGTTGGGCGCTAACCCAGGCAATATCAACAAAGCGGTTTGACGGGACCATCTCGCGCACCAGGTTGTCGGCCAGGGCGGTTTTCCCGCCGCCGCCAATCCCGTCAACAGCAATAAGCCAGGGAGGAGTTGGACGTTCTACGGCCAGCCGCAGGCGTTCTTGCTCCTGGCTCACCCCAAAGAGCCGTTGGTATGAGAGCGGCGGCAGCCGCGCTTCCACAGCCCGCCGGTGCTCGGCCTGTAGATATTCTTCCTGCTCCCACACAATCTCGGCCAATTGGCCGACGGCCTCGTTTTGCAGTTTGTAATATTGGCTCTCAGAAACGGATAACCGCCGGGTCATCTCTTGCGTGCTGGTATCGGCCAGATAACGCTGCTGCAAGAGCGTTGCGGCCAGGTCATCACGGCTCTGTAAAATCTTTAAAGCCTGATAGAGTATTTGTCGCAGGGTGGTGATCCGATTTGCTGAGGGGTGGTCAGGCCGGAGCGCCAGGCGCAGGTGGACGAGCGGCGCTAACTCAGGCGGGTCGGTTTTGAGCCAGGCCCGCAGAAGTTGGTGAATACTCTCACGCAGAGCTGCTTTGGTGATGGTCATAGGGCAAACACCGCTTGCGGTAGCGGCACAGTTTAAATTTCACGCCTCACCTTCCCTAATTTCAGTTTAACACAATTTTGACCATTTGACCATCGGCCTAAGGTTTTATACAAAAGGTTTTATAGAGCTTTTGTGGAGGAATTGAAGAGTCCAGGCAGAGAAAACTAGCGTAAAATAAAAGCATTTAGGTTGTGAAGATTTTCTTCTGGTCACCCACTGCCGCTTTATTGTTCTTAATGACCGCTTAATTCCATAAGGCGCGTATGCCTGTATGGGTGGGCGGCGTAGGGATGCCGCTCTATGGTGGGATAAGCTATTTTCAGAGAGGAGGGAATTATGTTTAGGGCCATTTTGGCGCTTGTATTGCTCATGGGTTTGTTGCTCAGTTTGACAGGTTCGGCAGTGGCTGCGCCGCCTTTGCAGCAGCCCTCGGACCGGCAATTGATTGACCAACTAAAACAGAATACTCAAGATCAAGTTCGCATTTCTTATCATGCGGAAACCGGCAAGGTAAATTTTATCGGGACTGATTTGGCCCACCCCATGCCACAGCCCGGCCTTTTACCGTTGAACGCCGGCCCTGAAACGGCAGCCAGGGTATTTTTAACTCAATATGGGCAGCTCTTTGGCCTCAAAGACCAGGCCGGCGAGTTAAGCCTGGTCAAAGAACAAGTCCTGAGCGACGGTCGAGCATTTGCCCGATTTCAACAACGTTTTCAAAATGTTCCGGTTGTCGGGGGCCAACTCATTGTCCAGCTTAACAAAAGCAGCAATATTGTTTCGGCCAACGGAGAAATTTTGCCCAACCTGGATTTAAGCACAACGCCGGTTATTTCGGCCGAGGCGGCCCGCCAGGTGGCTGTGGCTAAAATTGGCAAAGCCTACAGCCTGGACCCGGCCGAATTAACCGCCAGCACGCCCCAGTTGTGGATTTACAACCCCAGCCTGCTGGGCGGCCCCGGCCTTCGCCTGAGTGTTTTGGTCTGGCGCATCGAGGTGACGCCCCTACACCTGCGCCCCATCAGAGAATTTGTGCTGGTTGACGCCCAACAGGGTGGCGTAGTGCTGAATTTTAATCAAATTGACACAGCCCTGAATCGCCAAACCTATACCGCCAACAACTCTACCAGCTTGCCCGGCACGCTGGTTTGTAATGAAGCTAACCCCACCTGCAGCGGCGGTGATGCGCATGCAGTGGCGGCGCACAGATATGCGGGCGATACCTACAATTTCTATTTTAGTTACCATAACCGGAACAGTATCAACAAC
>CAZDMM010001096.1:0-2322 GCA_964505845.1 uncultured Caldilineaceae bacterium | reverse complement strand
ATTTTTTATACAAGGAGGAAAAATGTCCAAGTCAATTCGGTCCTTCAATCTGCTTACGTCAATGTTGACGCTGCTGCTTTTAGTTTTTACGGCTTGTAATACCAATCCGGCCGCTCAACAAAATAGTATCCCTACCAAAGCCGCTGCCAGCCCGGTAGCCAGCCAGCCCACCGCTACGGCGGCAGCTAAATCTCAGGCTGCGACCCCAACCGGCGGGGCCGCCGCCGCTTCACCAACGGCCCAACCTACCACCGTATTGACCACCCCCACCGGCATGACCTCCACCGTTGAAGCTAAAACTACCCCGGCGGCGGCCAAACCTACCACCGCGTTGACCACCACCACCGGCATGACCCCCACCGTTGAAGCCAAAGCTACTCCCACCTCGGCCCCAACCAAAGTGATGACCACCACTGCCCAAAGCGTCACAACCCCGGCCGCGCCCAAAGCTACCCCGGCCTCACTGAAACCGGCCGCGCCCGCCGAATTTACGGCCAAAATGACTTCCAATAATACCCTGGGCGAGATTCTGACCGATGCCCAGGGGATGACCCTCTACACCTTTAAGAATGACAAACCTAACCAGAGCATGTGTAACGACGCCTGCGCCAAAACCTGGCCGCCCGTCCTGGTGAAAGATGAAGAGGCCAGGCTGACTCCGCCCGCCGGGCTGCCCGGAAAGTTCGGCGTCATCGAGCGCCAGGATGGCAGCTACCAGGTTGCTTATAATGAAATGCCGCTGTACCGCTATGCGGACGATACCAAAGCCGGCGACGCCAAAGGCGAAAATGTTAACCAACTGTGGCATGTGGTCACTGTGCCCCAGGGCGCCGCTAAATCTGCGGCCCCGGCCGGGGCTACCACCTGGACTGTGCTGGTAGGCGCCGAAGGCGCAGCCCAGCCCCAGGCCGCCGCTATGGCCAGCCCCTGGCAGTTTATGCGCTTTTACCCGGCCAGCCTCACTATTAATGTCGGGGATACCATCGTCTGGAAGCAGAACTCGGCCGAACCTCATACCGTCACCTTTCTTAAAGCCGGCCAGAAAACGCCCGATTTGGTCATTCCTGATCCCGGCAAAAGCCAGCAGATGATGTTTAACCCCCTGGTCATCATGCCGCAGGGCCAGACCACTTTTGATGGTACTGCCCTGACCGGCTCCGGCCAGATGGGCGGCGAAGCCCAATTCCCCAAAGAGTACAAGCTTACCTTTACCAAACCCGGCGTCTACGAGTATATCTGCGCTTTCCACCCTATGATGAAAGGCGCCATCATTGTGCAGGCCGCCGGCAAACCCTATCCCAAAACGCCGGCCCAAATTGAGGCCGAGGCCAAAACCCAGATTGAGGCTGACACCCAGGCGGCGCTGAAGATCAAACCAGAAGCGGCTCAGGCCACAACTCGCCCCGGCTCAGGCGGCGCAACCATTCATACCGTTAAAATAGGCTATGGCGATGGCATCTTAACCTGGATGGGTTTTAGCCCGGCCCAACTGACCATCAAGGCCGGCGACACGGTGGAATGGACACAAGCCGATACCGAAACGCCCCATACCGTTACCTTTACTTCCGGGGCCAAAGAGCCTGAAATGGTCCTTGCCGAAAAGCAGACTGCCGGCCCGCCCAAGCTGATCTTAAACCCCGAAGTGCTGGCCCCCGCCGGAAAGACCACTTACAGCGGCAAGGGCTACTTTAACTCCGGCTTCATCTGGGGCGTTAAAGACCCCACGCCGGGGCCGCGCACTTACTCCCTTACCTTTGATACTCCCGGCACTTATAAATACATCTGTACCCTGCATGATATGATGGGCATGCAGGGGGTGATCATCGTGCAGCCCAAGACAGCCAAATAAAAAACGGGCTTAAGCCTGAAGGCAAAACGATAAACTTTCCTTCCCCCAGGCGCCAAACCTGGGGGAAGGTTGGTGCAGATTCCAAGAAGCGCCGGCAAAGCGCCGCCCATAACCGAGGTAAACGCCATGAAACACTGCCCCACCTGCAATCGAACTTACGCCGAAGATAGAGAAAAGTTCTGTCCGATTGATGGAACTGCCCTGGTGAGCCTGGAACCGGCCGGCGCTACCGCCGCCGGCGCGGGCATGGCCGCTTTGGCCGCATCGCCGCTGGAGCCGATCCAACGGATAGAATGTCAGTGGTGCCAGAGTCAAAATGAAAAAACAACCCTGACCTGCCGCTCTTGCGGCGCTCCCCTTGATATTCGCAACCTGGTCAGCGAATCAGGCTGGCGAGAAGCGCCCCGCCTCAAGGATATGACCGAAATCAGCTTTGACCGGAGCACCTGCCAGGTAGAAGGTGAGATTGTGCC
>CAZDMM010001095.1:0-2325 GCA_964505845.1 uncultured Caldilineaceae bacterium | reverse complement strand
CCCGGCGACAGCGTAGACGCGGTGCGCAGCCTCATGACCGGCGAAGGGATTGGGCAGGTCCCGGTGGTCAGCCAGCCCGGTGGGCCGGTGGTGGGCATCGTCACCCGGACCGATTTGATTAACCTGTGGCAGTTGAGCACTGCTCAAAAGCCCGTCCATCCTAACCTGGGCCGGCAGCTTGAGCAGTCGCTCTCGCTGGCGCTGTTTCACATGCTTCGCCAGGCCGGCGAGTGGGCGGCCCGCCAGGGCGATACCCTGTACGTGGTGGGTGGTTTTGTGCGCGACTTGCTGCTGACCCTGCTGGCCGGGGATGATGAGGCCGTTAGAGCCAGAACCAGCCCTCGCTTTGATCTGGATTTGGTGGTAGAGGGCAACGCCATTAGCCTGGCCCGGCGCTTGTGCGAGCATCATGGCGGGCGGGTGGTCAGCCACCAGCGCTTTGGCACCGCCAAGTGGATGCTGACCCAACCTGTCCCCTTTGGCTCGACTCCGCCGGCCAGCCTGGCCCTGCTCACCTCGCTGGATTTTGTGACCGCTCGCACCGAATTTTATCGCCACCCCTCGGCCCTGCCGGAGGTGGAGCAAAGCTCTATCCGGCAAGACCTGCACCGCCGCGATTTTACCATCAACACCCTGGCCCTGCGCCTTACCCCTGAATCCTTTGGCGAGATGCTTGATTTTTACGGCGGGCAAAGCGACCTGGAAGCCGGACTGATCCGAGTTTTGCACAGCCTCAGTTTTGTCGAAGACCCCACCCGCATGCTGCGGGCGGCGCGGCTCATCGGCCGGCTGGAGTTTACACTGGAGGAACGCACCGCCGAGTTGTTGGAGAATGCGTTGGATTTGCTGGCGCGGGTCAGCGGGGAGCGGGTGCTGCATGAGTTGGAGCTGATTTTTCAGGAGCGCCAGCCGGAAAAGACCATCCAGCAGCTTGACCGTCTGGGCATCCTGGCCGCCATCCACCCCGGCTTGATGGTGGACGAGTGGCTGCTGCAGCGGCTGCACAAGCTGCAGAGCAGTTTACCAGATACGCCCTGGGCCGGAGCCAAACCGGAAACCGTGCATTACCTGGGCTTGATGACCTTTTGGTTAGCCAGCGATGAGTTAGCCAACCTGGCCGAGCGGCTCAATCTGCGGGTGCAACAGCGCACGGTGTTGAACCAGGTGCAGCGCCTGCGGCGCGACGTGGCCAAGATTGTGGCGGCGGAGCGGGCCAGCCAGTTGTATCGCCTGCTGGCCCCGGCCAGCGATGCCGCTCGCCTGATTACCTGGCTGGGTCTGGAGGACGAAACGGCCCGGCGTCAAATCTTATATTTCCAAACTCACCTACGGGATATCGCGCCGCTCATTGACGGCGACTACCTCAAGCGGGAGTTTCACCTGCCGCCCGGCCCGGTTTACCGCCGGATTCTCGACGGCCTGCGCGAGGCCCGGCTGGATGGCCGGGTGTCAACGTTAGAGGAAGAAAAGGCTTTGGTGGAGGAAATTATCAATCACCAATAAAAAACCCGTTTTCTCGCGTAGCGGAAAACGGGTTTTTGTGTAAGGGTCAACAAGATGCCAATATCTGGCTACAATGCTCCGCGTTGTAGCCCATAGGGGCACGTTCAGCGTCCCAGGTGGCGTTCCAACGCTGGAGCATTGGAACGAGGTCTGTGTAATATGTCAAAACCCCGTTTTCTCGCAGAAAACGGGGTTTTATTTACCTCACGACACCCCAAACGTTACCCCCAACTCCCTTAGCCACTGCCGGTAGGCGATGGCGGTGCGGTCGCAGCGGAGATGCAGTTCGGCCTGCAAATCCAGCGGCAGCAGTTCTGGTCGCTGCGATTCCACAATGGGCACATCCTGGTTGATAATTAATCGTTGGAAAGCATAAATCTCTTCTTCCGGCACATCATCGCGGCCCTGCACCCCGGCCATCATATAGCCGATGCTGTGGCTTTCGTCCACCGGCGTCACGGCCAGCATGGCCGAATATTTCTCCTTTGAGAAGTAAGCCAGCAGAGGCCGGAAAACCTTGAAGGTGTAGGAGACCACCGCCCCCACACCGGTGCCGTCCGGGTCGGGCTGCCACATGCGGATATCCTCGGCGATGATGCCGTCAGGCCCCATTTTGGCTTCGTAATCATTCACCTCGCCCCGCTCCGGCTCGCCCAAATAACCGGCGTGGACAAAGGGCAGATGGGCCATATCCAAAAAATTCTCGATGGCGCGGGGCGCTTGCGCCCGGTAGGGATGCGGGCCGGAGATGATTTTGCGATAAGTCGGGTCATCCCACTCGGCCAGGTAGGGCAGGTCATACGCTGGCCGGCCCAGCGAAGC
>CAZDMM010001094.1:0-2329 GCA_964505845.1 uncultured Caldilineaceae bacterium | reverse complement strand
TTTCGCTGCCATCGGGGCGCAGGCGGTTGACCGGAGCGATGAAATTGAACCCTTCGGCCTTGATAATCCCCGGCGCGTGCAACGCCTCCCGCTCGATTCTACCGGCGCGGTAGGGGCGAGCCAGGTCAACCCGCAGATCATACTGGCGGTAGCTATAAGCGTCGTCGAGGGTGTACAGCAGCGAGGCGCGGGCGCTGGCGACGATGACAAAGAGCGCCCCGCTCAAACTAAGGGTGGCCAAGGTGAGGAGCAGCCGCCCTTTGCGCCGGAAAAGGTTGCGCCAGGCCAGCAGGAAGGAGCGCGGCAGATGCCGGATCCGCTCCAAAACCCGGTCAAGTTTGCCTGACTTAAGGGATTCCTGGCCCAGGCCGTAATCGTTGATCGCTTCGCGCACGGTGATGCCGGCGCCCGTTCTGATGGAATAAAGGGCGGCCCCGAAGGGAACAAGCAGACCAATCACTCCTTGAGCGGCGGTCACCTCAGGCGGAATCTGAAAGTCGTTCAAGTCCAGGTTGAGCATAAAGGCGAAGAAATCTGCCAGCGCATGCGCGCCCCCCACCGCCAAGGGGATAGCTATAACCAGGGCCAGCAGGCTCAAAATGAAGATCAGGGCCAGGTAGAGACTCATGACCTGATTGGCGCGAGCGCCAATGGCCTTCATCATGCCGATTTGTTTGATTTGTTGGGCCATCAAGGCTGAAATCATATTGACCACCAAAAAACCGCTGCCTACTAACGACAGGCTGCCCAACACGCCCAAAATCAATAACATCGCTCCGAGGGGTTTTTGCAGGGGATGCTCGCCCGGCGGCGGCACATTGATGGCGTAAACCGTGCGCCCGCTTTTTTCCAATTTATCCTTAATCTGGTCGGCCACCCGGCGGATATGGCTTTCATCCAATGGATTTTCCGCCACCACAAAACTTAGCTCATTGTAGTCGCGAGGCTGGCCCAGGCTGTCCAGGGTGTCGAGGCTGATGTAGCCATAAACCTTATTCGATCCGATCACCGGGGTCTGGTTAAAGTCGAAAGCCAGGCCGGCCAGACGCAGCTCCCGCAAGTCGTCGTCAGGGGTGCGCACTACCAGCATATCGCCGATGGCTGAACCGACCAGGTCGTCCAACTGCAAGGCCGAGCGTTCCAACAAAAGTTGATGCTTGGGCGGCGGCCAGGTCCCGCTTTTGGGCCGCACCTTGTTGACCCGGATATCGTCAAAGTTGTCAATCGCATACAAATCAAGGTCGAGCCATTTGTCCGGCCCCGTCTGCGAAGTGCTGCCGACGACAGGAGTTGCAGCCAGGCGAACCGTCACCTTGCGCCGTCCCTCGGCCTCCTGGATTTCCGGCATACGCCGCACGGCTTTGACCCAATCATCGTCAAAAGCGTCGGTCACCAATGTGGCGCTAGCCGGATTGACAGCGGCAAAGCCAACGCTTAAGTTTTTATCTATGATGGCCTTGGTGTTCATAATGACCCCGATGCCAAAGATACCGGCCACCAACGAGAGGATCATCAACACCGTGCGAACCTTGTTAGCCCACAGATCAGACCATATTTTTTGCCAACGGGGGTTAAGCATAATACGCCTCCGCCTTGATTTCACTTTCCATCATAAATCAAGGCCGGAGGGTAGTACAGGTACGAAAGATAGATTTGGCCTACGACTAAAGTTAGAGGTTACCCAGGCTGCAGCGCCGGACCGTGCGACGCCAATCGTCCACGCGGAAAGAGGTGGATGCTCACGCACGGCCCGCTGTTATAGGTCAATATTTATTACAGCCGGCATCCCCATGCGTTTTTACACTAGACGCTATCGGAAATGAGAACCTGGTATAATTGATAACACCAGGGGTTTTGCCAAATAGCTCCAGACTGTGCATAGTTCATCAGTATATGACACACCCAAGCCTACGGGCAACGATGTCACCCGTGCTGAGATCAACCAGGAAGTGGGCCTGACAAACTGTGGCTTCGGGTATGCATGGCGGGGCTGTCGGGGAAAAGGGCGCGCCGGGCAGCGGTGTAGCCGGCCGCGGGCGCATTTGCACATACCAATAGGCGCCGTCGGGGCTGATAGGCTGGTTAGGAGGCGGGGTAGGCCCGGGGACACAGCCCGGATCCGGCCCGCCTGCAAAGCGCTCGCTCACCTCGCGCCCAAAGACGGAGCGGCTTTCGACGACCTCCCAATTGGCCTGCTGGTGCGATGAGGTATTCGGTTCCAGGGCCTGCCAAACGTGGTTTAGAACCTGTGCTTCGGGGAGAGGCGTCGCCTTGCCTGAGCAGGCAGTAAACACCAGACAGAGTCAGGAAGGCCAACTGCCAGAGAATA
>CAZDMM010001093.1:0-2341 GCA_964505845.1 uncultured Caldilineaceae bacterium | reverse complement strand
GCCCTCACCCCCAACCCCTCTCCCCGCCCTGCGCGCCTTTGGCGTGGGAGAGGGGAGTCGCGTCAGCGACGGGGTGAGGGATTTTCATCGTCGGTGGCGTGCCGCAGGTTCGTGGACACTCCTCAGAAAATAGTAGTCAGTAGCCAGTAATCAGTAGTCAGTAAGATGTTTTCATTACTGGGTGGTGTGCCGCAGGCTCATGATGACTCCCTGGAAAATGCCCCCACCCCCTGGCCTCTCCCCCGAATCGGCGGGAGGGGCGTCGCACCAGCGATGGGGTGAGGGCTTTTCATCGCTGGGTGGTATGCCCCGGCTCGCGCCTACCCCTTACGATTAATGCCTCTTGCGCCCTGTCCACCAGACAGCGCCCCCAACAACCGCACACACCGCACCGAGCAGGCTAAAAACACCCCCCAGAAAGAACAACACGTTATTGCTGCTGCGCTGGCCGGCAAAGTAAGCCTGGCTGTCGCCGCCAAAGATAAAATCGGTGCTCAGAGTAGGGCCGCCGCTCAACGTGCCCTGGGTAAAGATGGGGTCATTGATTTTAAAACCCTCATAGCGCAGGGTTTCATCCTTAATCAGGCTGTCCGTTGACTGCCACACGACGAGAGGATGCTGCAACTGGTAATCGCTGTTGGCTAACTGCACCCGGCCGCCGGATAACTCTATCCACAGGGGCGGGGTTTCTCTTTTGGCCTCAACCCAAATGGAGCGACATTCGGGCAGGTCGGCAAAGTCATCGTGGTCAGGGGTTGGGGTAACGCAGCGCTCGCCTCGGTATTGGTGGCTCACATAAGCCACCAAACCCTGCTCCAACAGCCGGTTGCGCTCGGCAATTTTGCCTTCCAGCATGACCACTGTCCCAGGGGAGACCTGGCTCAGTTGGGCGGCAGAGCGCACTACCGGGCCGGCGGAAGCCTGCTCAATGGCCTGCGCCTGAGAACTGCCCCACAGCAGCAAACCTACCCCCACCACCACAAAAAGCCCCCCAATAGAGCCTAAGAGAAGCGTTGCCAGATTTCTAGCCGACATATAGATACCCACCTGAAATAAACCATAGATTACACATGCTCAGTCCTTGAACCAAAAATAGAGAGTTTCGCCGGGATTTGGGGATAATTTAAACTCTAAAATGCCTCAGAATTCGAGTAGATTAGGCCAGAATCAGCTTCTGGGAAGGTGGATTGCGTACTCCTGTTATTGAATAGCCCGGATATACCGCTCCGCCGAGCGAGCGACGGCCGCTTTAGCGTCTGAGGCCACCACCTTGTCAAACCAGGCCGCATAAAGCCGCTCAAAGGCATACGGCTCAATCGCCTGCACAATCCGCTCAATGGCTTTGGCCGGCAGCGGGATGAGGTTGGGATAGCTGTACATAAAGCTGACGTAACGGGCATCAAAGGGAACATACAGGGTGTCGCCGGTAAGCAGTGCGCCCTGCCCCTGTGCTCCGGCGGCCCAATGCAGCACCGCGCTGCCTGCAAAGTGGCCGCCGCAGTGGATGAGGGTTACGCCCTCTCCCAGCGGATGTGTCTTCCCCTCCCAAAAGACGATAGCCGGGTCAGGCCGCATCACCCATTCTCGGTCGGCGGCGTGCAGGTAAATGGGGACGCCGCCAAAAGCCTGGCTCCACTCCACCATAGCGGAGTAATAGTGGGGATGGGAGATGGCAATAGCCGACAATCCGCCCCAGGCTTTTATTTGGGCCACCGCCGCTTCATCCAGCAGCGGGATACAATCCCACAGAATATTACCTTCCGGGCGGTGGATGAGCAAAGCGCGTTGCCCAATGGCAAAACTCGGCTCAATGCCGACGCCGCTCAGACCCGGCTCCTCGGTTTTGATGACGGTGTGGTGCGCGGCTCGCAGTTCTTCCAAGGTTGTCCAGGTCTGGCCGCGTGGGTTTACGTACTGGCGCTCGTCCTCGCAGATGGGACAGCGGGCCGGCGGCTCGGCGCTGGCGGCAAATTGGGTGGCGCAAGTTTGGCACATAAAGTGGGGCATTGAAATCTCCTTCAAATAATAAACCACAGATTACACAAATTTCACAGATAAAATAAAAATCTGTGTAATCGGTGAAATCTGTGGTTAAAAATTTTCATTCTTGATGATGCGCTATAGGCTAATATAACCTTATTATAGCAGAAAAGCTGCTCACGGCTGATACACTAACGACCAGATTTTTTAACGCCAAAGGTGCAGTACTCCCCTGTGCTTTGGTACAGGCTCCGGTCGCATTCACTTGAATTTTGTTTTTTTTGAAATTCTAATGATAATAACGGCCAAATATAACTGCAAGCTAAAGGTGACTGGCGCTTGGTTAACAAAAAGTTTTGCT
>CAZDMM010001092.1:0-2342 GCA_964505845.1 uncultured Caldilineaceae bacterium | reverse complement strand
ATAAACAGTTTGACAAAGCCGCTGCCGTTGCGGCCGAAATCAACGCCGCCGGCGGAGTCGCCCAGGCTTTTGTAGTAGACATCTCCCAGCCGCCGAGTCTGTTGAATTTGCGGGAACAGGTTGGGGCGGCCTGGGGGCCGGTCAGCCTGCTGGTGAACAACGCGGCGGTCATCCCTTTTCAGGATTTTCTCCAAATTAGCTGGAGTGATTGGGAACGCACCATCGCTACCAATCTGAATGGAACCTTTTACTGCTCCCGCGTCTTTCTGGATGACATGCTGACCCTCAAACGGGGCAACATTATCATCCTATCCTCGGTCAATGGGCTGCGCGGACAGGTGGGCCTGAGCGCCTATAACGTCACCAAAGCCGGGCTGATTATGCTGGCCCAAACTATGGCCCTGGAATTGGCTCAACACCATATTCGGGTCAACGCCATTGCCCCTGGCGATATTGCTACCTCGGTCATTGATAACGTGGCCGACCAGAGCGAAGCCCTTAAAAACATTCCCCTGCGGCGCTGGGGCCGCCCGGAAGAGGTGGCCGAGACGGCCCTTTTCCTGGCCTCGGCTCGTTCAGCCTATACCACCGGCTCTGTCATCGGCTGCGACGGCGGTTTGGCCGCACAGCTTTACCCCGGCTAAGAGCAGCCGCAGGAACGCCGAATCACCAGTTCCGTCGGCAGCAAAATCAGTGGGTCGGCCTGCTGGCGGCGAATCAGGCGGACCAGTTGCCGGGCTGCCTCGCGCCCGGCGGTTTCAATGGGGGCGCGGACGGTGGTCAGCGGCGGCGTCAAATAGCGGGCGGTGGGCACATCGTCAAAACCTACCACCGCGACGTCTTCCGGCACCCGTTTCCCGGCCTGCTGCAGCGCGGTAATCACCCCGGAGGCCGTGCCGTCGTCGCCGGCAAAAATAGCCTCCATCTCCAGCCCGGCCGCCAGCCATTTTTCTACCGCGCTTTGGCCCATCTCTCGCTTAAAACCACCCCTGGCCACCAGCCGTGGGTCAAACGGGATGGCATGCCCGGCCAGCGACTCCCGATACCCTCGCTCCCGCCAGTACGAGTCCTCATTACCCTCCGGTCCGGCTAAAAAGGCAATACGCCGGTAGCCATGAACCTCGATCAAATGGCCCACCAGCTTTTGCGCCCCTAATTTGTTTTCAAAAGCCACACAAGGGATGTGCAGGTCTTGGGGAGGGGATTGGTACAGCAAGACGAGCGGGAAGTTGAGTTGGTACAGGCGGGTCAGCTCGGCTTCGTCCAAACTATCGGTAAAGATCAGCAAGCCGTCGGTGTTGTGCTCACCCAGCGGGCTGCGCCAGATGGTGTTGGCATTGCCAACGCCCCGGGTAGCAATCAGCAGCCCCAGGCCGCTTTCGCGCGCCCCCAGCTCCACTCCACGCAGCAGCGGCGGCATAAAATCGCTGCTGATTTCCGGCAAAAGCAAACCCAAGGTATTGGTCTTTTTGCTGGCCAGGCTCCGCGCCGCTGCGTAAGGCACATATTGCAGGTCGGCAATGGCGGCCTGAACCTGGGCCATAGTGGTTTCTGTGACCGGGGCTGTGCCGTTCAACACCCGGCTAACCGTCGCAATAGAAACGCCGGCGCGTTCCGCCACATCGGCAATGGTCACCCGGAGCAGCGTCTTCGCCTCAGCCATTGATCAAACAGCCTCTCCATTATGAAAAATGTAAGCGTTTTCAGAAAGCGCTTACAAGTATAAAGAAAAATGTTTAAGCTGTCAAATGAGGGTCTTGACAGAAGGTTATTTGCATGATATTATTTAGCCGGCTAACTAAATTTGCGTTAATTCTCCTTATGGCGTAACTGAGTTGCGCCATAAGGGTGGATGTCCCAACTGACGCAAAGCATAGACGCCGGCTAAATTGATTTATTTTGCCTGGTTCACGATGCTTGAAAAACCCTTGTCCGATAGTCTTGCCTATTTGATGGTTCAGACCTGTAAAGCCCAACGCGCCCTGGCCGAAAAGTTATGGTCTGAAATCGGACTGCACGTAGGCCAGGATATGATTTTGCGCCAGTTGTGGCCGGCAGAGGGTTGTACCCAATCCGAGTTAGCCGACCGTTTGTGTATCCAGCCCGCCACCGTCACCAAAATGCTGCAACGGATGGAGCAAACCAAACTCATCGAGCGCCGGGGAGACCCCGAAGACCAGCGGGTCTCGCGGGTTTATCTGACCGAGCAGGGCCGCGCCCTGCTCCAACCTTATGAAGAAGCCTGGACCAGGCTGGAGCAGTACCTCGTCGAGGGCCTGAGCCTGGAAGAGCGAGTTTTGCTGCGCCGCCTGCTCATGCAGGTGCGGGACAATTTGAATAAG
>CAZDMM010001091.1:0-2350 GCA_964505845.1 uncultured Caldilineaceae bacterium | reverse complement strand
AATAACAGGGGATGAATTTCGTCCGGGTCATCCAGCCCGGCCAAAACGGCCTGGGCCTGCTCCGGTTCCAAATCGCCCAGCAGGTCGGCGGCCTCGTCCGGCTCCATCTCCTCCACAATGCGGATGACGGCCTCGGTGGGCAGGGCGCTGACCAGTTCCGCCGCTTCCTCATCGTACATCTCTTCCAAGATGTCGGCGGAGGAAGCCGGGTCAAGCTGAGGCAAGAGGGCGACTTGTTCTTCTTCTTCCAGTTCGGCAAAGAGATCGGCCTGGTCGGGGGGGTAGAGCGCCTCGATGATGTTGGCGGCGCCGGTCAGGTCATCGCGCTCCAGGGCGGCGCGCAACTGAACCAGGACATGATCTAAAATTGGGGTTTCCATTCATCACCTCCAGGTATAGGCTCCCGAAGGTGAGGTGTCAGAGGTCTAGCTATCCAGAAAAGTTTTTCCAGTCACTTTAAGCGGGGATCAGATGATTAGGGGATTTTTCCTTTGTTCTTCATCTCCTGCTCCCCCAACCCCGGCAAAAACTTTGCGGGATGACCATAAAACCTACCTGCGGGGCAAAGTTATTCAATTTTGGGAGCAGTCGAGTGGGGGACATCATCCCTGAAAGGGATATGCGCCCCCTGGTACTCGACGCGGGTTCGGTTTCCACGGGTTTCACCATTTTTCTGCTAACTAAGGGCTATTTTAGCAGGAGTGGCAGGAGTGTCAATATTTTTGGGTTAGGATTTTGGTAGGGTTTAGTTTTTGAGCCAGGAAAACGGTTAGAAATTCTAACTTGGTCAAAACCTTGACAAGGACTCAAGAATCTGTATAATTTCGGCCAATTCAATCAAACGTCTTGCGGCGGACTGGGCGAAGAGTAAGCGGATATTACGCCAAATTACTGGTTGCCAAGTAGGCCGGCATGTTCCTTCATTATGGAGTCTGCCGGCCTTTTTTGTTGTAAAAATTACACCCAATTAACTGAGATGAGGAAAAACTGTGGAACTCAAAAATTTACAAAAGCATATTCGTACCCTGGCGACGCTGGAGGAAACCAACGCGCCGGTGATAAGCTGCTACCTGAACCTGGAAAAAAATTTAACCGCCAGCCAGAGTTTTATCCGGGGGCGAGCCGGGGTGTTACGCAAAGTTTTGTTTGGCGAGGGGCTGCGCGGCTTTGACGAGGCCCTGGCCCAGGTGGAGGCGTATGTGGCGACGGAACTGCTGCCGGAGGCCAAAGGGGCCGCCATCTTTGCCCGCGGCGGCGAGTCTCCCTTCTTTTTGCCCTTGCAGTTCCGGCTGCCCTTGCCAGATTGGTTTGCCGTGACGGCGCTGCCCAACATTTATCACCTGGTGGAGTTGAAGGATAACTATCATCGTTATGTGTTGCTGCTGGCCCATGAGGAGAGCGTCCGCATTTTGGAGGTTAACCTGGGCGAGGCGACCGAACAACTGTGGGCGGTACGGCCCGAACTGCGGCAGCGAGTGGGCCGCGAATGGACCAGGGAGCATTATCAGAGTCACATGCGAGTCCAAACTGATCGCATGATCAAGGAAACGGTTGATTTGCTGGAGCAACTGATGTCGGCCGGCGGGCACAGCCACTTGATTCTGGCCGGCAATCACCAGGTAACCAGCCGCATCCGCAAGGCGCTACCTAAAGCGGTGGCTGCCAAAGTGGTGGATACGGTGGTGGCCTCCAGCCGGGATAATATCTCAGAAGTGGTGGCGGCCACCTTGTCGGCCTTTATTGAGCAGGAGGAGCAGGAGTCGCTGGCTGTAGTAGAGCGACTGCAAAAAGAGGTCTTCACCAATGGCCTGGCGGTGGTGGGACCGGAAGAAAGCTCCAAGGCGCTGCAGCGGGGTCAGGTTGATGTGTTGATTGTGGCTAAAGATATGCGCGACGCCCTGACCAAAGAGGAATTGGTGCGGCTGGCCGAAAAAAGCGGCTGCCAGGTAGAGGTGGTCAATTACAGCGAGGCGCTGCTGGCCTTTGATGGGGTGGGCTGTTTACTGCGTTATCGCTGGCCGGTTTGAGACGGCAGACCGATGACCGGAGACCGCTGACGGCAGACGTTGAATCCCTACCCGGGTCTATTTTTGTGATAGACACTTTTCCATAAAATGCAGGGTCAGGCTAATCACCTGGTCAAACTGACCTGGCTCCAGCAGCACCAGGTGGCCGGTATGTTCCAGCCAGTGCAGCTCTTTAACCGCTGAACCGATTTGGCGGTAGAGCACGCCGACGCCGTGCAGGTCAATAGCTGTGTCCAGCCGCCCCTGGATGAGCAGCAGCGGCTGCCGGATGGCCAGGAGCCGCTGCCGGAAATCGACGGCACGGATACCAATATCGACAGCAC
>CAZDMM010001090.1:0-2357 GCA_964505845.1 uncultured Caldilineaceae bacterium | reverse complement strand
GGTAGCGGTAAAGAGGGCCTCGTTCCAGGCCAGTCCTTGCCCGTTTTGGGTGGCAACCGGTAGGGTTAATAGCAAGGCGCCGACCAAGATAATCAGAGCAAAGCCGATGACCAAAATTTGTGGGCCGCGCGACGGCGAAGCTTTTTTGGCCTGGTCAAGATGATGCTGGCGTACCTGGCGATAGGTAATCATCGTCTACAGTGGGTAGCATTCTAGCACAGCCAGGCAGAGGCAGCAATTAGATTGACGAGATACCATAAGGAGGTTAGAATGCATGTGAAAGTAGGTATAACTATGGAAAAATCTTCATCGCTTACCCGTTTTGCCTGGCTCTCCATTGCCACTGCCCTGACGACCATCGGCTTGAAATTAGGGGCCTATTTTCTCACCGGCTCGGTCGGCTTGCTCTCCGATGCCCTGGAATCGCTGGTTAACCTGGTAGCGGCCATTATCGCCCTGGCGGTGCTGACTATCTCGGCCCGCCCGCCCGACGAGGAACACACCTATGGGCACAGCAAAGCCGAATTTTTTTCCAGCGGGGCTGAGGGCGGCTTGATTCTGGTGGCGGCGGTCAGCATCATCATGGCCGCCGTGCCCCGGCTTATCACCCCGCAGCCGCTGGAGCAGGTGGGGCTGGGCCTGGGCGTGTCGGTGCTGGCCTCGTTGATTAATTTGGGCACGGCTCAAATTTTGCTGCAAGCCGGCAAACGCCATCGCTCCATCACTCTGGAAGCGGACGCGCATCACTTGATGACCGATGTGTGGACTTCGGTGGGAGTTTTGGTGGGGATTGGGGCGGTCTGGTTGACCGATTGGGAGCGGCTGGACCCGCTCATCGCCTTGCTGGTGGCGGCCAACATTATTTGGGCCGGGGTGAGCCTGGTCAAGCGTTCCACCTTGGGCTTGATGGATACCGCCCTGCCGGAGGAGGATCAGAGTGTGATTCAACAAATTTTCGACCAGTATCGGCAGCAGGGAGTACAATTTCACGCTTTGCGCACCCGCAGCGCCGCCGCCCGCCGCTTTGTCTCTTTTCACGTGTTGGTTCCGGGTATGTGGACGGTGCAGCAGGGACACAACCTGCTGGAGCACATCGAGGCCGATTTGCGCAGCCGCCTGGAGCCGGTGACGGTGTTTACCCACCTGGAGCCGCAGGAAGATACCGTCTCCTGGCAGGATACCAGCCTGGATCGGCAGGTAGACGACGCCACTGTTACCACCCAAAAGCCAACCGGTGGGGTGGAGCCTCACCAGAAAAATAGTCAGGAGTTTCAAATATGATTGACCAACCCCAGCGAGGGCGGGTGATGGCGGCCTACCAAACCATCTATCACGACCCGCTGGTGATCCAACAGGGCGAAACCGTGACCGTAGGCCGGCGCGATACGCAATGGCCCGGCTTTGTCTGGTGTACCACTGCTGCCGGCAAAGGCGGCTGGGTTCCCAAAAGTTACCTTGACCGCAGCGGAGAAACCGGGGTGGCAAACCGTGATTACACTGCCGCGGAGTTGTCGGCGGAGGTAGGAGAAGAGTTAGTGCTGCACTATGAGGAAAGCGGCTGGTTCTGGTGTACCAACCGGCAGGGGCAGAGCGGCTGGATGCCCGCGGAGAATGTAGAAATGATCTTGATTGATATAGGTTGATAACTTTTAAGCAGCAGTGAAGGCAGATGGGAAACGTACTTTATCAATCATTGTTTGACTCAAGAGTCCTCTAGCTGGGCCGGGTTCAATTCAGCTTGCCGGGTTCTAAAAAACTGAAGAGCATTGGCCCGACTCATGGGAGCCTTGTGCTCGTCGCTGTTATTCCACCCTTCCATATAAGCAACCAGCTCAACCCAAACCTTAAGGATTGTTGTTTCTGCTGCCAATGCAGTGGCCTGATCATACACTTGCTTGGCTTGCGGCTGTGTTTCGGCTGAAACATAGTCGAAAGCCAATTCAATCAATCTTAAGTCATTGCCTTGCATTGTTGCCTCGCTTTCAATCCTGTTTCTAACCTCATCCGCTGCTGTTTACCGAGCTGCCACCAGCAACGAGTCAATTTCTTTGATGGCCTCGGTGGTGGATATGCTGGCCGCTGTGGCCCATTCTTGATAAAGGCTTTGCCGAGTTTTTTGGAGTATAGCGGCATCAGTCCGGCCTAAGGGCTTACGCCAGCCCCAGGCAGTTAGATCCCGTACCGCTCACCCCTATTCTTCAACAGGAGTCGCCCTTGTTCATAAGTTTGAACCGTTATTAAACCACTTCATAGTGTAAACGATCCGGTAGCTGAAAACTATCGGTAAAACGCTGATTTGTGAGTAGGCTTTAGACTGATAGGCTTGTCGGTATTTGCCCTACACGGGCAGGGGTGCA
>CAZDMM010001089.1:0-2359 GCA_964505845.1 uncultured Caldilineaceae bacterium | reverse complement strand
ATGCGTCCGGTTAGCAGGTGCAAGGTGTTGAGCACCAGGCGAGGGTAACGTTCCATCAATTGGGCGAAGGTAGGGCCAGCCCAGGCCAGGGCCATGCAATCTTCTACCGCCTGAGCCGAGGCCGAATAGGTTGATCCGCTTAGAGCGGCTACAACGCCCAGCATCTCGCCGGGCAGAATAAAACGCAGCAGAATTTGCTGGCCATCCGGCGTTAGCTGGGTCAGTCTAAGCTTGCCCTGGTTAAGCACGTAGAACGTCGTCGCCGGATCTTCCTGGTGAAAAAAGAAGTGGCCCTGCTTGACCAGGCAAAGCCGGACGTGTTGAGCCACATCCTGAAGCTCATGCTCAACCAAACCTTGAAAGAGGCGTACCTGGGTCAGGAAATGAGTTAAGACAGAGGGCGTCGTCAGATTTCTTGCTAAGTCTTGCAGCGGTGTGGTTGCTGTCATTGCCCTTGCTCTTTCATCCAGCCCTACCCTTGCTCTGGCTGGTGGGCCGGCTGGTAAGTGCCGGGGACGGTTCGAAAGCTGATACTCAACCGATTCCAGCCATTGATGGCGATAATAGCCATGGTCAAGTCAACCAGTTCCTTCTCAGTAAATTGCTGGCGGGCCAGGGTGTGCATCTCATCTGGGACGCGCCCTTTGGACACTTCCGTCACCGCCTCGGTCCAGGCCAGGGCTGCCCGCTCCTGCTCGGTGAAAAATGGCGTCTCTTCCCAGGCGCTCAGGGCGTACAGGCGTTGTTCACTTTCGCCCCCGGCTCGGGCTTCTTTGGTGTGCATATCAATACAGTAGGCGCAGCCGTTAATCTGCGAGGCCCGGGTCTTGACCAGTTCCAGCAGCGACGGCTCCAGGCCGCTTTGGTGCACATAAATCTCCAGCTCGTGCATGGCCTTGTAAGCCGCAGGCGCGATATATTTATACTCAAGCCGTGATTGCATGGGATTTCTCTCCTTTCCACTGCATACTTAAGACGAGTCAGAATACACTATCACGCAACTCCTGAAAAACGCATAAAAAAAAACAGCGGTTCCATGAAAAAACCATGAAGAACCGCTGCTGTCAATACCTGCTTAAAGTGTAGCCCTGATACCAGGGCAGAGATGCGCTATATCTTGGGTTAAATCATTTGCCCCGATTGAATGGGCCGGCGCAATCCAACTTTTTCTTGTTGGGGGGAGATTGTTTTGAATGTCCAGGCCCAGGTGTCAATGGCAGGTAAAGACAAGGATTGGCCATCATCACCGGCACCAATTAAGCTGCCGCTTGAGACTGTTCTTCACTGCACGCTTTACATTCAATTTCCACGCCGATAAAACTTTGGCGTCCGGCCGGGGTAACTACCCAGGGATGGTTGGTCCAGGGTGGGTTGTGGCGCACATGACGTTGGTGCCCGCAACTGAGCACGGCCACCCAATCTCCCACCTCATCCTGGTGAAAACTGGCAATTTTCTGTTTGATCGGTTCGGTGGCCACAGCCTCAAGCCTACGCCTCCTTCGACCGGCGCTGCGCGTCCAGGTCGTAATCCCAGTAGCCGGGACCTTCGCTAAAGTAGGCGGCGTTGCGCGCGATATCATCCTCGTACGCTTCCGGCACATCCTCTTCCGGGAAGATGGCCTCTGGCGGGCAAACCGGCACGCAGGCCCCGCAGTCAATGCAGGTATCCGGGTCAATGAAAAACAGGTCGCCCCAGGTGGCGTCATCCTTGGGGCCGGGCACAATACAATCAACCGGGCAAACCTCTACACAATCTCCCTCTCGGGTGCAGAGGGCAGTAATAACGTGGGTCATTTTATAACCTCCTGAACTTGTGCAGCCAGGCGGCTGCGATCTAACTTGAATTTCTACTATCTACTGTAATAGTTGTCTGGCCGGAATAATGTGACTTTTGTCACAGCCCAAAGCAAAAATTGGAGCCGGCCTGGAGTTTTCAAGCCAGGATTTCGTAATCGCTGCTGACCTGCACCGTTGGTTTGAGGGTGTTTAGCACAGAGCAATATTTTTCCTCAGAAAGCTGAATGGCGCGGGCCAGCTTGGTGGGGTTGACCGCCCCTTTGGCCCGGTAATGAAGATGAATACAGGTGAAGTTATAAGGCGGCTCCGGCAGTTGTTCGCCATGACAAATAACTTCCAAATCGTCCAGCGGCTCCCGCTGTTTGGTGAGAATATCTACCACATCATAGGTGGAGCAGGAAGCCGCTGCCAACAGCAGCAGGTCAGAAGGCTTGACCCCCGTCCACTCCGGCTGGCGTTGGCGCGACCAGCCGATACTCAACGGGCGCCCGTTAGAATCGATCCCGCTCATAAAATTTGATTCAATCCATTTGACGGTAACAGTACCCATAGTGGTTTCCTT
>CAZDMM010001088.1:0-2371 GCA_964505845.1 uncultured Caldilineaceae bacterium | reverse complement strand
AAACCACACAGCAGATAGAGATCAAATTGACCTTTGGAGCGAATGGTTATAAGTGTACGCTCATTCCGGCCGTAGGCGATACCTTTATCTTCGGCTCTGAACAGGTTAATTTCCACGATAAAAGGTATCCAAACCCGTATGAACAACAGTTAGGCGAAGGGCATAAAGAAACCCGCCTCTTCAATGAAATCGGCCAACCCACCACCCGGATTGCCCGGTATGTCATTCAATCTATGAAAAGTTGGCGGGTGTACCATTTTCACGATACCAGCGCCTCAGCCAAAGTCAAACAAACCAATGACCTCAACGATAATGCTGTTCTCCGGGCCGATGCCGGTAATTTGGCTGCTTTTCTCTACCGGCTCCAGGAAACAAAACCGCAAGCCTATCGCCGCATTGTGTTTGCGATTAGCCAGGTGGCCCCTTTCTTTGATAACTTCATCTTGCGGCCCGACCCGCTCAATCCGCAAAAAATTCGGCTGGAGTGGCGTGAAAAAGGCTCAGAAAGCTATTTCTCCGCCGATCACCTCTCTGACGGAACCCTGCGCTTTATTTGCCTGGCCACCTTGTTATTGCAACCGGATTTACCCGCTACCATCTTAATTGACGAACCTGAGCTTGGCTTACATCCTTATGCCATTGTTCTGCTCGCCTCGCTCATCCGTAAAGCGGCCACCCGTACCCAGGTTATCATTTCTACCCAATCAGTGCCGTTAGTGAATCAATTTCAACCCGAAGATATCGTTGTGGTTAACCGCGATGGCCCTGCCTCTACTTTCCACCGTCTTGAGACGCCTGAACTTGAAACCTGGTTGGATGATTATGGGATGGGCGACTTGTGGGAGAAAAACGTCATTGGGGGGCGACCTCAGTGAAACGGGTCTTAATTTCCGTTGAAGGCCAAACGGAAGAAACATTTGTGCGTGAAGTATTATCCCCCTATTTAAGCGATGGGGGGATTGTTCTTATTCCAACGCTCGTCAATACCAAAATTGTCAAAAGCGGCCCCAACTTTAAAGGTGGCGTGGTCAGTTACGGTAAGGTCAAGCGTGACCTTCAACGTCTTTTAAACGACGCAGATGCCGTAGCCGTTACAACCATGTATGATGTTTACGAGTTGCCTAAAGACTTCCCCGGTTATGGACGTTGCCCCGGTCGCCCGTATGACAAGGTGGCTTGCCTGGAAGCCGCTTTTGCCGTAGACATCAATCACCGGCGCTTTAAACCCTATCTGCAACTTCACGAGTTTGAAGCTTTTCTCTTTGTTGATCCGGCTCAAACAGGCCAGGAGCTAGGCTTGTTGTCTCGGCAGGTCGAGTCGTTAACTCAAATCAGAGCCGGTTTTGCCACCCCCGAAGAAATAAACGATCATCCCCAAACCGCCCCTTCAAAACGTTTGCTGAACATTTACCATGCCTACGACAAAACTTTCGACGGTCCCCTCATTACGGTCAGCGTTGGACTGGCTCGACTGCGAGCCGCCTGTCCTCATTTTGATGGATGGGTCAAATGGCTCGAAAACCTGTGAATCGAAATCCTGCTGTTTCCTTAACCCTCAAGCATTGCCATTAAGCAGAGGAAAAGCTGAGGCCGCAGCTTGCGCCACGGCCTCGCGCCCTAGCCCCGAAGGGATAGGGGGGATAATAGGGTAGTATTGGACTTGCTTGAGATGATTATCCCAGTTCGTTATCGGCGCGAGAAGATCAAGACTGCATTTTCCGGCAGGGCGGGCGAAGTGTTGTCTAATAAAGGTAAGTAATGAAAATTAAAGAGTATTTCTGGATACTGGTCTAAAAGGTCACTTTCTTGCTCCAAGAGGCGATCCATCAAAGCTTCATCGTAATACTTTTGGTTTAAGAATACTAAAACATTATGAGCTTCGGGGAGGAGCTGGATATAAACGGCTTGAACCGGCTCGATAGAGTAAAAACCGATGTGAAGGCTGCCGGCGTAGGGTGGCAGACACAGGGCGGTAAAAGCAGTCAATTGATCTCTTGCCAGGTGTAAGCCGATACCAGCCGGCTCAGATGTCCTACATTTGTCGTGGCGATCACGACCTCTTCACCATTCCGGCTCAATACGGTTGACTGAGCAGCTAAAATCACGTCACCATCCAACGCCTTATCATCGGCGGTGGGACGACCCTCGCGGCGCATTTGCGCCCAAAACTCGGCGGCCTTGAGCATCACCGGCGTAGAGAGCGGCACATAACCCAAAGCCTGTTTCAAGGCATCCAGCCGGGTAACGCTGGCAGTACGGTTAGCTCGTAACAATTCGCGCCGCACTTCGTAGTCGGTAATCTCAGGGATTTGGACGAGTACGCCCTTGCTTAATAAGACTTCCAGCCATTCATGACAGGCTTTGGCTTGCG
>CAZDMM010001087.1:0-2373 GCA_964505845.1 uncultured Caldilineaceae bacterium | reverse complement strand
CTGTAATGGGAGGATCCTGAGAGGGTTGCGCTCCCAGCACACGCAAGATCAACTCGGTGGAAACACTCAATAATGATACTATCGGATGGGTTAAATTTGACAACCACTGCATCGGCCCGGCTACAAGGCCGGCGATGCGCTCCGGGTTCTGTAAGGCCAGACGTTTGGGCACCAGCTCGCCAATCACTAAAGAAACATAGGTAAGACCCAAAACAACCAACACCAAACTAATCGGCTGGCTGTAATCGGCCAGCCCTGGAATAAGGCTCACATAAGCCTCCAAATCTTCGGTGAGGGTGGCTTCGCCAAAAGCGCCGGCAAAAATACCGATCAAGGTAATGCCAATCTGAACCGTTGAGAGGAAGCGATTGGGATTCTCGGCCAGCGCCAGGGCAGCGCGAGACTTGGCATCCCCTTCATTGGCTTGCTGTTGTAACTTGGCCTTGCGGGCCGAAATCACCGCTGCCTCAGACATCGCAAAAATCCCATTGGCAATGGTCAACAAGATCAGAAATAAAAGGGCGCTCATTTATTCGCTCTTAGTGATGATCAAAAAGTAAGTTCCCCCAAGTTCCTGCCAGTTCCCTTGCTTAGAGGCCGGCCAAAAGTTCAGCCTGCTGCGCTAATAGTTGCTCAATACCCTGCCGGGCCAGAGCCAGCAAACCAACTAAAGTTTCCTGGTCAAAGGGAGTCCGTTCGGCGGTACCCTGGATTTCAACAAATTTGCCTACCCCGGTCATGACTACATTGAGGTCCACCTCGGCGGCGGCGTCTTCTTCATAGCACAGGTCAAGCAGCAGTTCACCCTTGACCACCCCCACACTGACCGCCGCCACGGGGGTAATTAACACATTGGCCGGCACCTGGTAGGCTTTGACCAGTTGATGCAAAGCCATAGCCACCGCTACATAACCGCCCGTGATGCTGGCCGTGCGCGTGCCACCGTCGGCCTGAATGACATCACAATCAACCGTAACGGTGCGCATGCCCAATTTATCCACATTGACGGCCGCCCGTAAAGCGCGCCCAATCAAACGCCGAATCTCCTGGGAGCGAGCGTCCTCGCTGCCCTGGCGGCGCGAGATGCGGCGGTGGGTGGAGCGGGGCAGCATGGCGTACTCGGCGGTCAGCCAGCCCCCACCCGACCCTTCGCGCCAGGCCGGCACCTTGTCCTCGATGGTGGCGTTGCACAACACCCGGGTGTGGCCCGTTTCCACCAAAACGCTGCCCTCGGCGTAGGCGGTAAAGTTTGGGGTAAATTTAATGGGGCGGAGTTGGTCGGGGAGACGATGGTCAATGCGAGGCATAGGAGACTCCTATAAACTGACGACTTCAACATCCATTCTGTACTTGACCTCGTGCTCTGCTGCCAGCAGACGGTCTATTGCATCAAGTACTTTGGCGTGAAAATAACGCTCCCCACACTCAGGGCAAACCTCAGCCTCCACATTTTCAATAATATATAGTTTTTGGCGGAACCAATGGTGTTTTTTGACTTTTTTCTTGACTGTCTGGCCCTCGCAAAATTCACAAATCATATTGTCTCCCTTAAGGCATAAACCGTTATAATGATCAAGTTGCTACCTTGTTTGATTCGGCAAATTACATGGATCAACCTACTATCTTTGGCCGGCCCTTCAACTCGATACCGAGTTCCCCTTATGTCTCTGGTTAATTTCTTTTCAATTCTTCCTTTAAGAATAGCATTTTCAACATCATCTCGTTCCAAATTATCGTCCACCATTTCCTCTTCGGCGTGAGACGAAAGGTAATATTCTCGGTCAATGATTTTTTGTCGGATTTCCTGGATTTTTGACACTTCGGAACCATCCATATTCCTATGACAACAACTTGTCTAACTCTGCTGAAGCTCGTTCAGGCGGCAGGAATAGGGTACGTTCTAATAAATGGCCTGCATAGCTAAGGTACAAGTCACTACTGCCCGCCCCACCCCGCTCATGTTCAACGACCCAATGCTGTAGTAATTTGAAGCAAACAAGCTACCAATTCCGGTGTTGCTTGCTTCAGATTCTTCAACACAAATACGATTACTGGATGTTTGTATTGCCTTCCTGTTAACTGTCCAACTTTGGCTACGAAACTTTCGGCCGTTGGTATATCCACGTCCAGTTTTGATGCAATTTGAATCAAAGAAACAATTGTTTCAGGGGTAATTGATGTTGTATCTTTGATTATTTTTAGTATATCCAAAATCGTTTCAGATTTAACAGGCATTCCGGCTAGTTGCCAAACTTCACCCACAAAATCTTTAACGGCGTTTATATCCACTTTTAATACTGAGGCAATTACTGGTGCAGCCTGAATTAAAGAAGCAACTGTTTCGGGACTAATAGCCTTTTTTTGATATTTAAT
>CAZDMM010001086.1:0-2376 GCA_964505845.1 uncultured Caldilineaceae bacterium | reverse complement strand
TTTACCTACGAAGGATACTACGGCTGGCTGGCCTCGGAATATCTGGCCGATGATTTGACTGCCATTGTGAGCAGCCAGGCCTTTGCGGCGGATGTTAACCGGCGCCTGGGCGAGTTGGGCAGTTCGCTTGCTCTGCCGCCAGGGATCATCAGCGGCGTGACGGTAGCCGAAAAACAGCATCGCATCATCCGCCTCAACGCCAGTTGGCCCGATGCAGCCGAATTGGCGACCATAGCTCAGGCGATGGTGCTGGCCATGCAGCAAGACAGCGGCAAATATTTGACCAACACCGGCGCCCCCGGCGGGGCCGTTATTGCCCTTATTGACCCCCCCACACCGCCTGCCGCTAATCCACCCTCGCTGACTCAACGCCTCAACCTGCCGGTGCGTTTATTGCTGGCTCTGCTGGCCGGGCTGGCCCTTACCTTTTTGCTGGACTACCTGGATGACAGCGTGCGCGGCCGCTCCGAGGTCGAAGCCATGGGCATTCCGGTATTGGCGGAAGTGCCGAAGAAATAGGAACGTGGTGCGTGTTGCGTGGTGCGTAAAAATCTACGTACCACGCACTAGAGCCGAAGGCCCCCTAGTGGCGCACCACGTTGCACGATTTATTGACCTGATGCTACAATCATATCAAGGAAAGGCAGTCTCCTATGGAAATAAGCGATTATCTTCGCATCCTGCGCAAACGGGGCTGGATCATTGTGCTGGTAGCAGCCGTGGCCGCCGCCAGCGCCTTAGTCTTTAGCATCATACAGACCCCCATTTACAGCGCCAGCGTCAAATTAAGCGTGGTGCCGGCTCGCGCCACCGATTGGGGCTCCAGCAACAGCCTGAAAGACCTTTTGCGCAACTATGCCGAAAGCATCCGTACCCATACCATGGCCCAAGAGGTTATCAACCGCGCCCAACTGGATATGGAAACTCTCACTTTTTTGGGAAAACTCTTCGTCAACCCTGATAGCTCCACCTTTACCCTGGAAATAGAAGCCCGCGACCGTGACCCCAAAGTAGCCATGGCGATGGTGGATACCATGGCCAAAGTTTTTATTGAAGACCGCGACCAGTGGAATCAACAGCAGGACAAGCGCGACCGCATCGAAGTAAAAATGTTGGACAGCGTTTACAATTTGGGCTATGAGAAATATTCACCCCAAACCAGAATCAATACCCTGGCCGGGGGATTGTTTGGAATCCTCGTAGGCGTCCTGGTCATTTTCTTTTTGGAGTGGCTGGAAATGGACACCTTGCGCACTGCCGGCGATATCGAGCGAGCCATTGGGGTGGCCGTCCTGGGCGCTATTCCGCCGGTTGCCGGTGAGTCAGCTACCCCCGCCGGAGAAAAACGCCGCCAGCTTGTGCCGGGGCTGCGGGGGACAAATTAAAAATAGACCGTGGACCAAGTTAAGCTTCGGTCTCCCGTCTGCGGTCAAGCTTTAAGGTAACCTATGCCAACCGATTCAATTATCACTTTAACCGACCCTCGCTCGGCTGCGGCCGAAGCCTATCGCACCCTGCGCACCAATATCGAATTTGCCGGGGTGGACGCCAAACTGCACACCTTGCTAGTTACCTCCGCCGCCCCCACCGAAGGCAAAAGCGCCGCCGTGGCTAACCTGGCCGTGGTCATGGCCGATGGCGACCGGCCGGTTATCCTGGTAGATGCCGACCTGCGCAAACCGGCCCAACACACCCTCTTTGGCCTACCTAACGAGCGCGGTTTGACCAACCTCTTTCGGGATGAGGATACTTTTGATCAGCCGCCGCTGCAAGCCGTGCCTAACACCAGTCTGCGGGTGCTGACCAGCGGCCCGCTGCCGCCGATTCCCAGCCAACTGCTGGCTTCTAACAAAATGGAGGCAGTGTTGGCTAAATTGGTCGGCCTGGCCGACATCGTTATCTTTGATGCACCGCCCATTATCACGGTCAATGACGCCTCGCTGCTGGCCTCAAAGGTGGACGGCGTTTTGCTGGTGGTCAAGGCCAGCGGCGCCAAACGAGAGCACGTCAAAGCGGCCAAAGACCGGCTGGAAAAAGTCAACGCCCGGTTGATTGGGGCGGTGTTAACCCATGCTCAAATAGACGCCACCTTACAATACACCTGAGATTCTCAGGAGAGAACACTATGACCGATGACGAAAACTAGAGATGCTGGTGCTAATGCGTCAGGCCATCAAAGAGGAAGTTCCTCCCATCGTGCGAGAAATCGTCCGCACGGAAACGGCTGACCTGCGAACTGATGTGGCGGGTCTTAAAACGGATGTATCCACACTCAAAACTGATGTGGCGAGCCTTAAAGAAAAATCCTTTGAGTTTGATCGAGAACTGAGCGCCATCAATGAAAACGTGCAACATCTCATTGATGTAACCGCCGGC
>CAZDMM010001085.1:0-2377 GCA_964505845.1 uncultured Caldilineaceae bacterium | reverse complement strand
TCGAGAGAGTGCAGGCAGGCTCTTAATAACTCTTTAATATTCCAATTTACCACGATAATAGATAAATCAACCATACAATATGGGGTAATTCTATGGGCCACCAATCATAGGAGCAATACAGGATTTTACCTACCTCGCTCTCAGTTTTTATTTCCAGGATAACACAGCGAGGCTGCAAAAAACTTGTAGAGCGAGGTGGAGCGAAGTTAAACATCCCGTGAAACGGTATAATCGGCAATGGTGTGCATGGCCTGACGATAGGGGTTATGAGGCACGCCGGCCAAAGCCTCGTGGGCCTGGCGTATAAAGCGCCGCGCCTCCTCCATGGCCGCTTCCACGCTGCCGGAAGCCCGAATTTGCTCCACCACCGCCACAACCTCCTTATCGCTGACCGACTCACGCCGCACCGCCTTGAGGATAGTGGGATGATCGGGCCACTTTTCCGAAAATAGCATGACCGGTAGGGTCGCAATGCCCTGGCGCAGGTCATTAGCCACCGGCTTACCCATGCGCTCCTCATCGCCGCGAAAATCCAAAATATCATCCACAATCTGAAAGGCCATGCCCAGGTGATAGCCAAAATTGCGCAAAGCCTGGATTTCTGGCTCTGGTGCACCGCACAACACCCCACCCGTTTCGGCGCCAGCGGCAAAAAGCGAGGCCGTTTTGGCATAAATGCGCTGCTGATATTCTTCCCGGCTCGGCACCCGGCCATGCCCATCATTAAAAAGTTGCTGCAGCTCCCCGCCCACAATGGTCATCAGGGTTTGGGCAAAAATCCGCACCACCCGCACATTGTCGGTTTCGGCGGCCAGTTCTGCCGAGCGGGCAAACAGGTAGTCGCCGGTAAGGATGGTTGCTCCCGGACTCCAACTGGCGTTGAGGGTGGGCAGGCCGCGCCGGAACAAAGAATTGTCAATCAAATCATCGTGTACCAGCGTAGCTGTATGCAGCAACTCCACCGAAGCGGCCAGCGCGTATGATTTTATCTTGTCCACCGGATAAAAATTGGCCGCCATCAGGGTCAGCGCCGGGCGCAACCGTTTGCCGCCCGCCCCCATCAGGTAATCAATCACCGCCTGTAAATCCTGGTATCGCTCCGAAACCCCAGAGCGCATTTTTTCTTCCACATGCTTTATATCTTCCGCAACCAGGTCAAGTAGCCCTACCGTAGGTGTCATTGAAAGCCTTTCTTTTAAGGTAAAATGCAATACTTTCAAAATATTCTGAAAGTTATGTATTGTAAATTTTATCACAACGAGGGGTTGATGTCAAAAAACAGGATAAAAATGCACGTGGGGAGTCTAACTAACGAGGAGTGTTCACGAACCTATGGTACATAAAATGCCCGGTGGGTACCACCAGTAATAAAAATTTGGAGTGCAAAAGCTACAGCTTTTGCACTCCAAAAAGCTACTTCAAAGGAGGCTGACGATCTATTACTGGTGCAGCAATCGCCTGTACAGCGGTTCGCCATACAGGTACGTTTCCAGCTTTTTCCACTGCACTTTGGCCAGCGAACCCGGCGCGGCAAAGCCGAGGTGTTCGGCCCGTTTGGCCAGCCCGGTATAGCTTAAGGTCGTCTCGGTTTCTCGCTTAAGCCGGACCAGCACTTCCGGGGCGCATTGGCGCGGGCCAACCCCCATCTGCCGGAGATGGACGACAAAATCTCGCTCCGGGAAAATCAGTTCGGCGGCAAAAATTTCGGCCCCTATCTCAATCGGCTCCCGCACATTGGAGGCATCACAATAGGCCATCTGTTGGCCGCGATCCACCAGGTGATGCTTGAGTTCGTGGGCCATAGTAAAAATGAGCGGCTCCGGCGGCAAATGGCTCGCCAGCATCACGGTTGGCCCCAAATCATCATCAAAATAGGCCCCGCGCAGCGTTTTGAATTTATGCGGCCACAAGTCAATCTGTAAGCCGTAAGCCCGGTACAGCCGGCGCATATCGGAGCGGAGCACGCGCGGAGTCTGCAAACCGTGTTCCTGGCGTACCTGCCGGGCCAAGGCTCTCATCTCATCGTAATAGGCAAAGCGGCTCACGGAGTCTCTTTCCTCTTACGCCCGGCGCGGGGACGCTCGCCCCCGCCAACCAAACTGCGCGCCCGGCGAAACTCGGCGTAGCGGCGCAGTTCCTCCAAATCCTCCGGCTTAAGCTGCTTGGCCGCCCGCAGCAAGGCCGTAATTTGGTCGTTGGCCGACGTTTCTTCGGGGGGGAAAAACTCCAAAATAGACACCCCAAAAAAACGGGCCAACTTGTCCAGGTCTTCCAGGCTGGGCCGGTAGGTAGCCGTTTCCCAGCGGGAGATGGTATTGGTGGCGACGTTGAGAGCCTTAGCCAGGCTCTCTTGAGACAACCCTTGACCATCGCCATA
>CAZDMM010001084.1:0-2385 GCA_964505845.1 uncultured Caldilineaceae bacterium | reverse complement strand
GCCATGCAAAATGTGAACTAACTGCCCCACTGAACGCTGAATACAGGTGTTAAAATTAGCGGCTGCTCCCACATTGGCCGCTTGTTTAAAGAATTCAACCCGCCCTTGCCCCACCCGGTTGACTACTTCTGCCGGGTCATCCTGGCTGGAGCAGTCGTCTACCACTTGAATCTGCATCAATTCCGGGCCGGGGTCCTGGGCCAGAACGCTCTGCAGGGTTTGTTGCAGATAAGCGGCGCAGTTGTGAGTGGGGATCATCACCGACCAGAGGGGCCGCCGAAGCGTCTCTGAGGGGGGATCAATGTGAGGGATAGAGGCAAAGGTAGACATACAGCAACCAACATTTATTCTTTGAAGGCCGCACCGGTAAAAAAACCATCTCGAATCGAGTCGGCAATGCCTTGAAAAATCCAGCGGCCGTAGCGGCCTATTTGGAAGATACCATGCTCTTCCAGACAGCGCAAGGCGTTGGCGCGCCAGCGAGAACCCGGCCAGGCCCAGGTGTAGGCCACCTCAATCCAGGTGGGGTCCACCACCTCAGCTTCACCGATAAATTCCCAGGCTTGCAGCTCTTTGACCACCGCTTGAGCATACGAGGCTATATCAAAATCTGAGGGCCTGGCCCCGGCGGGGTAAGCCCGTTCCACGTAAATGCTGACCCGGCTGTTGTCAGCCTGGGCCGATTTGGGCAAAAAGGAGCGGTCAATATTGCTGTAAAAGCCCACCCGGTGAAAACCGGCCTGTGTGTCGGGGTTGTAGAGCCAATGCTCCTGCGGGCAGCGCGGGCCGCGCACCGCCCCAATATTGAGCACCAACACCGAGGTGTACGGGTCTGGCTTTTCGGCGACTTCCAGACCGGTCATGGCCATCATTTTGTTCAAAGGGAGGGTGGAGATCAGCCGGTCATAAGGTAAAACCTCGCCACCGGCCAGGCAGACATGGCGGCGCTGGACATCAACCTCAACCACAGCCTGTCCATAATGGAGTTGGCACTTTTCGGCCATGCGCCGGGCCAGGGTGTTCAGGCCGGATTCAGGATAGACAAAGGTGGTATTGTAACCCACCGCCGGAGTCCGCCCAAAGGCGCCTTGCACGGCCAGGGCAGGGTTGACCGGTGATTTGTACCCATCCTGGGGGGCGATGCTGGCCCACAGGCCGGCGGTATAAAGCTGGTGAAACGGGCCAAAAAAAAGCTCGGTCAGGGTTGGGCCAAAGCTTTGGCGCAGCGAGTCGGCCATGGTGCGGGGGGTAGTTTGGGGCGACGACAGCATCTCGGTGAGCGCGGCGGCGGCCAGTTCGCTGCCCAGGTAGCTCAAGTGGTTTTGCAGGGGGTAGGGCACATACAGCTTTTGGCCGGCAAAGTACACCGCCGAAAGACGCCGGTATGATTTGACCGGCGTGAGGGACCGAATAAATTGCAGAATTACCGGGTCGCCGCCAAAAATCCAGTGGCCGCCGCCCAGCTCAAAGTGGTACACCTCGCCGTCGGCCGGGGCGGTATGGAATCGCTCCGGGCTGCCGGGGCGCATATAGTAAGAAGCGCAAATGCCACCCGGCGTAGCGGCAGCTTCGTAGACCGGCAGCCCGGAGGCCCAGCCGGCCGCCAGGCCGGTCATGCCGGCGCCGAGGATAAAAATATGGTTTGTCATCTGTTCGTCCTATTTTACCACTAAACCGAGTTATGCCAACTCGTTCAACAGACCAGCTAACTGGCCCGTTAGGTTTTTGCGATCAAACTGTTCAATGTACGCCCAATTGGGTTGAGGATTCAGCCCGCTTTCGACCATATCAATGAGGTGGGTCAGGCCGGCTGCAATTTCTAAGGGCGATTCTGGGTCAACCGTAACCCCAACATTGGCTTTGGTTAGCACTTCGTGTATGGCAGAATTGTACGAAGGCGTAAGAGCGAGAACAAATTTACCCAGCTTTAAATATTCAAACAATTTTGTGGTCAATGACCCCTGACCAAGACCGGGTATGACCAGCAAAATAGCAGCCTGGGCCAGATATTCAAGGTTTTGCTGATACGGCACATGATCTTGCAGCAGCACAATTTTATGCAAGCCTAACTGCTCTACCGCCGGCTTAAGTTCCAGGGCGTTGGTGCCGACAAAGGTTATTCTTATTTTATTCAAACTGGCGGGGGCCAGGAGTTTAACTGCCTGCAAAAAAGGCAGCGGCTCTCGACCAGGATAGAAGCTGCCGCTGTGAACAATATGGATTAGACCGCCGGAAGGAGGCCGGCCGTTAGGAAGCTGGCTAAAATCGGCCGAGTCATAGCCGTTGTAGATTATCTTGAATTTGTCAGGCGGCTGATCGGGATAGCGGGTGATAAAATCCTGCCGGATAGGCTCGGAAACCGTCACCACACGGTTAGCGGCCCTG
>CAZDMM010001083.1:0-2386 GCA_964505845.1 uncultured Caldilineaceae bacterium | reverse complement strand
TTGTACCCACCTGAAGTGGGATGTGATTGGAGCGCTTACGGTTGAATTGGATGGGGATAAGGTAGACCCCTCTGGCAAAAAAAAGGTTTGTCCCAAAGAGGATACCAGCTATAAACTGACGGTTCAATTTCAAGATGCAGCCCGGTTACAAAGCGAAACTGTGGATATTACGGTAACTAAAGCCGATTGAGAGGTTTGACATACTCCTATAGTTGTGATAGTCTTTTCTCAGATGGCTTGTCGTTATCTGTCAAAAACTCTTTTAGGGGAGCGCGTGCGTGTCAAAGGTATTGTACATCGAAGATCATCCTGCCCAAAGAGATATTCTAGCCCAAATGCTGGAGCTTAATGGCTATGAAGTAGACACCGCCAGTGATGGCCAGGAAGGGGTAGAGAAAACGCGGGCCTGGTTGCCTGATTTAATCTTGATGGACCTGCGTATGCCCCGCATGGATGGTTTTGAAGCCATTAGAATTATCCGGTCTGAAGACCAAACAGCCAGCATCCCCATTATTGCGATCTCAGCCTGGGCCAGCGCCAAACATAAAGAACGGGCTTTGGCAGCCGGGGCTAACGAGCATTTTACCAAGCCGGTTGACCTCAACCGCCTGCTCACTACCATCAATCGCTATTTAAAAAGCTAAAATTCAGGTTCTATTAAATTACCGGGAAATTAAAAAGCGACCATCGAAGGGTCGCTTTTTGTTTGTGCGGCCAGATAACGCTTAACGGCCTGATAAAGACGAAGGAGAACGCATATAGTTTACCAGCCCCCACACCAGCAGCAGCAGCACTACCAGCCCGGCCCCAATCAAGTAACTATCGTTGCTCGACCCCAGCACCCCACCGCCTTGCGGGATTTGAACGGGCGCCGCTGTCGCTGCCGGCGCTATAGGGGTGGGCGGCTGAATCACCAGGGTGTTGACGGGCGTTGGCTGGTTTTCCCCTGTCAACGCAGGCGGGGTAGGAGTAGGTTGGCTCTGAGCTGCTTCCTGGCCTTTGAGCGGAACTACCAGCGTGGCCGTAGCGGTGGGTTCAGGTGTATCGGTGGGGACCGGGGGAATAGGGGTCAGGGTAAAGGTAGGAGTAGGCGTGGGCAGCGCCACCACCGGCGTCGGCGCGATGACTACCTCTTGTTGGGCTAGATTCGACTGCCGGGCATAGAGCGCCGCCGCTAATCCCAATACCCCAATACAAATTAAACCAACAATCGCCAGGGCCAGCAGAATAAAAATACGATTGGATGAACCGCTCTCGGACTCGGCGCTAATGGGATAATCCTCACTTACGCCTGCCAGATTTCGCTAAAATGGCAGACATCTATATGATAACTCTTTTTTTTGTTATGGTCAAGTACAAAAAAATAATCCAATCGGTACCAACAGCTAATAGATTTCGCCTCACAGTTGTGCTATAATTGCACCTACTTAATCCTTATTGATGAAAGCAGCCGGCCTTGGTACGATACATCGCTGAAAGTGAAGAAGATTTTAAAACCCTGCAAGAACCGCCGCCCCATGCCTACCTGGTGCTGCTGGTGGGAGGACGCCCCAGCCAATCTTTCCCTTTGCGCGGCGAACTCCACCTGGGCCGGGACAAGGAAAACGCCATTGTCGTGGCGGACCAAAAGGTATCGCGCCGCCACGCCAGCCTCGTCCCCATTGAAGAAACCTATATCGTCACCGACCTGGGCAGCGCCAACGGCACCTTCCTCAACGGCGTCCAGATTGCCCAGCCCACCCGCCTGAAACACCTCGACCGCCTCACCGTTGGGGACACCACCTTTTTGTTTAGCATCGGGCAGCCGGATGTGTCTGCCCCGGACCGTCCGCTGGCCTCCGCCCCTATTTTGACTCCAAAGCCGGCCGTCGCCACCTTGCCAACCTCTTCTAACTTCAATACCATTTGGCTTGTGGTTGGCTGTATGGCCGTTACTATTATGGGCCTGATGCTGGCCCTGGCCCTGCTGCTGGGGTTTTACCTGGGCAGCAGCCAGTTTTAATCAGCTTCTATATACCCCAGCGCCTCTGCCAACGTAGCTTGAGCGCCCGTGCCGCCCGCCGCCCGAGTTGAAAGCGAGCCGCAAACCGAAGCCAGGCGCAAGGTGCGGCGCAAATCCCAACCCGACAAGTAACCATAGATGAAACCGGCGTCAAAGGAATCGCCGGCCCCGGTGGTATCCACCAACGCCACCGGCAGAACGCCGGCCTGGGCCACGACCTCCCCCTGCCGGGCCACCGCTCCGGCCGCGCCCAGCTTGACCGCCACCGTCGGAACCTGGCGGCTGAGGGCAGCCAACCCTGCGGCCACGCTCCCGCTGCGCGTAATGGCTAACAGTTCAGCTTGGTTGGGCAGAAAGATATCCACGTAAGGCAAGGTTTTTGAC
>CAZDMM010001082.1:0-2392 GCA_964505845.1 uncultured Caldilineaceae bacterium | reverse complement strand
CGTTAAAACTGGCCCTGGACAGACCGGCCAAACCGCCAAATTCTGACAGCAGGCGGGTGCTGAGTTCCACCACATTCTCACCCGGCCGGCCCACCCGCAGCAAAATTGCCAGCAGTTCCGCGTTAGAGAGGGCGGCCGGCCCGTAATACTGCATCCGCTCGCGGGGACGCTCCCCCAACGGGAAATCATGAATGGTCACCCGGTAGCGGTTTGAGGATTCGGTGGACACAGATTTTACCTCGACACTTTTAACATCAGGGTATAAAAACCCCGGCTTTTTGGGTTAACAAGAGCAGCTATGGCTTAAGGATGGCTGCCCAAAGGTTTTAAAAGCTGGGTTTCTAAAAAGTGGAGTCTGGTAGCAGTATTAGTAAATGTGGGCTTCCAAACAGGTGACTCCTTGCGGCCCCACCACGGCGCTGTGCCGCACCCCGGCCGGCAGTTCCAGCCGGTCGCCGGCGTTCAGATTAAAGACCTTATGGTGGGTGGGGCAGTCAAATTTGATGCTGCCTTCCACCACATAGATAACCTTGTGATAGCCATGAGTGTGCCCGGCATAAACATCTTCCGGGCGGTTAGACCAGCGATAGACGCGCAGTTCTTGCTTGTCAAGCAGCTCTTGCAGTTTCGCCTCGGTTGGAGGCTCCGGTTCAGACCAGGGGATGACTTTCAACTCCATATATTCCTCCCAAATAAGTAAAGGTGAATCAGGCTTTATTCTACAGGTTTGCTCTTATCTCGTCAACCGCATCACCTGCTATTTCCATTGACAGGAGGGCAGCCCTCAATTATACTCAGCAAATCCAAAATTTCCGTTTCAGGAGTGTGCCAAAACTGCGCTTTGGCTGACAAAGCTATGCTTTGTTACTCCATTTTTAATGATAAAGGAGCATGCTGTAATGGATGTGGCCGACGAGGTAAAAAGAATTTTTGATAAAATGCCGGAAGTGGTCGTGCCGGAAAAGGTGAACAATGTTAACGCCACGATTCAACTGGAATTGACCGGCGAGGGAGCCGGCGACTGGCTGGTTACCATTAACCAGGGCGCGCTGGCGGTGACTCAAGGCCGGGCTGCTGCGCCTGACCTGACTCTGACGATGGCGGCCAGCGATTATGTGGCCCTTTCGCACGGACAGGCCAACCCGGTCAACCTGTTTATGGCCGGCAAGATTAAATTGCAGGGTGATATGGGCCTGGCCATGAAATTCCCGGAGATGTTTAATCGTGCTTGAGGTTTAACTCTTCAGCCGCTCTCTCCGCGGCGCGATAGACCTCGCGCAGGGGCGCGCCGCTCGACTCGGCCAGGCGGCGGCAGTCCTCATACTCCGGGGCGGCTTTGACCTGTCTCGCTCCCCAGGCCGCCACTTTGACCCGCACCGGGCCGTAAGGCGTCTCAACCGTGTGGCTGGCGCGAGCCAGGCAATAACGCTGCACCGAGTGCTGCCGCACGCCCAGGGTGCTGGTCTCGGCAAAGAGCAGGCCCATCAGCGCGTCAGCCCCTTCCGGGCGGCACAGCACCCGCAGCAGGGTGGCGGGCCGGTTTTTCTTCATCTGGATGGGCGACAGAAAGACATCCAGCGCCCCGGCCTGGAACAACCGGGCCAGTACGTAATCGTAAATCTCCGGGTTCAGGTCGTCAATGTTGGTTTCCAGCATGGTCAGCGTTTCTACGGCTGTATCGCCAGGTGCGGCTGGCTGCCCCAGCAGCACCCGCAGCACGTTGGGGATGGGCAAATCTCGCCCGCCCGCGCCATAGCCCACCGCGGTGAGGGTCATGGCCGGGATGGGGCCAAAGCCGGCCGCCAGCGCGGTCAACAAGGCCGCGCCGGTGGGTGTGACCAGTTCCCTGTCAAGCTCGCTGCCGACGACCGGGACGCCCTGCAGCAGGGCTACGGTGGCCGGCGCGGGCAGGGGAATCGGCCCGTGCGCGCCGCGCACAAAACCCCGGCCCAGCGGCAGCGGCGAGGCGAACACCTGCCCAACCTCCAGCGCCTCCAGCCCGGCCAGCACGCCGACCACATCCACTATTGTATCCAGGCCGCCCAACTCGTGCAGGTGAACCTGTTCCGGCGGCAGGCCGTGAATCTGGGCCTCCACCTGGCCCAAGCGCCGGAAGATGGCGACGGCTTTTTCTTTGATCGTGACCGGTAAATTGCTGTTCAGCACCACCGCCTCAATCTCCGGCAGGCGGCGGGCCGGGGCGTTGTCATCAACCAGGACATCAATTTTGGTGGCGTTGAAACCGTTTTTGTTGACCCGCCGGCCGCGCAGCTCAAAGCCGGGCAGGTTCAGCAGCGCCAGCCGCTCGCGCAGCGTCGCTTCCGGCAGGCCGGCATCCAGCAGCGCCCCCAGCAGCATATCGCCGCTGGCCCCGGCAATGCAGTCAAAGTAA
>CAZDMM010001081.1:0-2395 GCA_964505845.1 uncultured Caldilineaceae bacterium | reverse complement strand
GATAAAGCTTGGTTCTGCTCTGCGCCAAGTTCTGAGTTTTGGCAGGCTGTTAACATTAAAATAGCGCCGCCAGTGAACAGCATCACGCTGCACAAGCAGCGGAACAGGGCACGATAGTTTGATACCATAAACGGGACTGGGCCTGAAACCTCCCAAGAGAATCAATAAACGCAGCTTATTATACCACAAAGGGCCTTGCTCATTCCATTGGCTTCTGCTAGAATGAGGGCTAATCTTAACCTGGAAAGGCAAAAGCTATGGATTTGGCTGCAACCATTCGGAGTGTGCCTGATTTCCCTATCAAAGGCATTTTATTCTACGATATTACCACTATGCTCAAGGACCCGGCTGCCCTCAAGGAATGTATTGACCGCTTAACCGACCATTATCGCCAGGCCGGGATAGACAGGGTGGTTGGCATCGAATCGCGTGGCTTTATTTTTGGCTTACCGCTGGCCTACCAGTTGGGAGTTGGGTTTGTCCCGGTGCGGAAGCCGGGAAAATTACCGGCTGCCACCATTTCTGAAAGTTACGCTTTGGAATATGGCACCAACTCGCTTGAGATTCATGTGGATGCCATAGAAAAAGGCCAGCGGGTGGTCGTGGTGGACGATCTTTTAGCCACCGGCGGCACCGCCAAAGCCACCTGCAATCTGGTAGAGAAACTGGGTGGTAAGGTGGTGAGTCTGGCTTTTGTCATTGAGCTGAATTTTCTAAAAGGCCGGGAGAAACTCAAAGGGTACGAAGTGTTCTCGTTGATCCAGTACGATGAATAATGATGGCCCCCACCCAAACCCTCCCCCCGCCGCAGGGGGGAAGGGTAGGGAGGGGGTGAGGGGTTAACGGTTGGTTTGCAGCTTGAGCATAATGGTAGCCAGGGGCGGCAGGGTTAAAGAGAGCGACTGCTCATAGCCGTGCCAGGCAAACTGCTCTGTATTTTTGCCTCCACCATTCCCCAGGTTACTTCCCCCATAATGGGCCGAGTCGCTGTTAAGAATTTCTTGGTAATAGCCCGGTTTTGGGACTCCAACCCGGTATTCATAGCGTGGCACCGGGGTAAAGTTACTCACCACCACCACAAATTCGCTCCCAGATTTGGCAAAGCGCATAAAAGAAAAAACGCTGTTGTCGCTGTCATTGGCGTCAATCCACTTGAAGCCGGTCCAATCAAAATCCACCTCGTACAGAGCCGGTTCCTGCTGGTACAGGTGGTTTAAATCTTTGACAAAGCGGTATACCCCCTGGTGATTGGGAGCGTCCAGGCCCCCCCACTCCAGGCCGGTGTTAAAATTCCACTCCTGCCATTGCCCAAATTCGCCCCCCATAAAGAGCAGTTTTTTGCCCGGATGGGCCCACATAAAGCCGTAATAGGCCCGCAGGTTGGCAAATTTTTGCCATTCATCGCCCGACATCTTGTCGAGCAGCGAATGTTTGCCATGTACCACCTCGTCGTGCGAGAGCGGCAAAACAAAATTCTCATGGAAGGCATACAGCAGGCTAAAGGTCATATCGTTGTGATGGTACTTGCGAAAGACTGGCTCTTTGCTCATATATTTCAAGGTGTCGTGCATCCAGCCCATATTCCACTTGAGGCTAAAGCCCAGGCCGCCCATATAGGTGGGCCGAGAAACCATGGGCCAGGCGGTTGACTCTTCGGCGATGGTTAACACGCCGGGGAAGAGGCCATGCACCACCTCGTTGGTTTTGCGCAAAAAGCTAATGGCCGCCAGATTTTCGCGGCCGCCAAATTCATTGGGCACCCATTGCCCCTCCTGGCGGGAGTAGTCCAAATAAAGCATCGAGGCGACCGCATCTACCCGCAAACCATCAAAGTGGTACTTGTCAATCCAAAAGACCGCGTTAGAGATCAAAAAACAGCGAACCTCGTTGCGGCCATAGTTAAAGATCAAGGTTCCCCAATCCTGGTGCTCGCCCTGGCGTGGGTCGGCATGCGAGTATAGGTGCGTGCCATCAAAAAAGTTCAACCCGGCCCCATCTTTGGGAAAGTGGGCCGGCACCCAATCCAGAATAACACCGAGGTTGTGCTGGTGGCAGCGGTCAATGAAATACATTAAATCTTCCGGGACGCCAAAGCGGCTGGTGGGGGCATAAAAGCCCAGCACCTGGTAGCCCCAGGAGGCATCCAGCGGATGTTCTGCGATGGGCAGCAGTTCGATATGGGTATAGCCCAGCTCGGCCACATAGGGGATTAAGGTATCGGCCAGTTCCCGGTAGGTAAGGTAGCGCAGTCCCCACTGCTCATCCTTTTCTCTGCGCCAGGAGCCGGCGTGGAGTTCGTAAATGGCCATGGGTTTATCCATGCCTTGACGCTCGCTGCGGCGGCTGGTCCACTCCCCATCACCCCATTGGTACCGGTCAAGATTCACCACCACCG
>CAZDMM010001080.1:0-2397 GCA_964505845.1 uncultured Caldilineaceae bacterium | reverse complement strand
GCCGCGAAGACGGGGGTATTGCAGGATCCTTAATAGGGTAGGAATTTTGATCCAAAATTGAGGGAAATGGTTCAGTTAAGCCCAGGATTTGCCGATTAATAATGTATGAAACCCATTCGAGTAGCAGTGATTGACAACGACTATTACGCCCGCCAGGCTATTACCGGTTTGCTCATGAGAGATGGCCGTACCGAGGTGGTTGCTTCATTAGAATCCCCCACCAAAGCTTTAAAAAAGCTCAAGCAACTACCCGATATCGTTTTACTTGACCTCGACTTTAAGCAGGCGTGGGCCAACGGTTTGCCGATCATTAGCCAGCTAAAATCTACCTTTCCGAGAGCCAGAATCCTGATCCTCTCCATGAGCCGGGAGCTAGACCTTATTTGCGCCTCAATTGAAGCCGGGGCAGATGGTTATTTATGGAAGAATGACGCCGCCGAGGGCCTGGGCAGCGCCATTATGAGGGCCAACCAGGGGAGGTTTGTGGTTACCGAATCAATTATGCATCTCGTCTTCGGTAAAATTGGCAATTTATTGGGCAGCCATACCATCGCTATTTTGCCTCAGGGCAAACAATATCCCCATTTAACCGAACGCCAAGCTCAGGTGATGAAGCTTTTCTGTTTTGAGGGCTTATCTACCGAGGAGATTGCCGCCGTTTTGCACATCTCTAAAAATACGGTCCGGCGCCATCTGCGGTTAGGCTATCAGATTCTTGGCGTAACCAACCGCCGCGAGGCTTTTCAAAAGCTGGTGGCGCGAGCCGATGAGTAAATCTCACTTCCACCCGCAAAGCGGGGAAAAATCCCCCAAATAACAATTTTTACGGTAGATGGTTGGCCTGGTCGGCGGGTGGAGCAGAGGGATTCTTTTTCTCAGAGTCGCCTTGCACCCCCTGCCTAAACTCGCGGATCGCTTTGCCCAGGGCTGCCCCGGCCCCAGTTAACCGCCCCGGCCCAAAAATAATCAAAACGATCACCAGAATGATCAGTAGTTCCGGTATGCCGATGTCTGGCATGAGATTTCTCCCTGAAGAGTAATTTTATCTCACCGCAGGGCGGCGCTTCTATGCCGCTCACCTGGGTTAAATAAGCGGCGTCACCCGGTTTGACCGGGCGACGCCGCTCAATTGGTCAAGCCAGTTGTTAGTTGGGCAGCTCCGGCTGCACCGCCAGGGTAATGGTCACATCCATCTTTTTGCCCTCGCGCAGCACCGTCAGCGTCACCTTTTGGCCGGCCTGGGCCTGGGCCAGATAGCTCTGCAAATCCTCAACCTGCTTGACCGGTTTGCCGGCGATAGCCGTGATAATATCGCCGCCCACCGTAACCTGCTCCCCGTTGATGGTCATGGGTTTGAAGCTGCCCCGTAAGTTAGCCGCGTCGGCCGGGCTGTTGACCTCAACCTGTTCCACCAGCACCCCGGTTTGACCCGCCGGCAAATTGAGCGCCTGGGCTATCTCCGGGGTCAAATCAAGCCCCCGAATCCCCAACCAGACTCCCTGGTGGGTGGTATCATTCTCAGCCTGGCCGTTTTGGGCAGGAGTGGCAGGTCGGGCGGTCAGGGTGGCTTCCACCGTTTCCTCTTTGCCATCGCGCCAGATGGTCAGCTTGACGCTTTGCCCCACCTTGCCCTGGCTGGCCAGGTAGGTAACCAGGTCATCAAAACTTTTAACCGGCTGGCCGTTGATGGCCGTAATGAGATCGCCGCCCACCCGTACATCCTGGCCGTCCACTTTTACCTGGCGGTCGCTGCCGTGCAGGCCGGCCTTGTCGGCCGGGCTGCCGGGGGTCACATCAATGATCAGGGCGCCGCGCTGTTCGGGCTTGAGCTTCATGGCCGAGGCCAGGTCAGGGTTGAGGGAGATGCCGCTCAGGCCCAACCAGGGGTGTTCATACGTGCCGCCCTTGATGAGGGTGGGCACAACCTTTTGCACAATGGCCGATGGGATAGCAAAGCCAATGCCCGCCGAAGCCCGCACCGGCGACTCGATGGCGGCGGTTACGCCGATTACCTGGCCCTGGTCATTCACCAGCACGCCGCCGGAGTTGCCGGGGTTGATGGGCGCGTCGGTCTGGATGATGTCGGGGATGGTGTAGCTGGGTTTGGAGGCGGTATCCTGCCCATCCTGCGAATCTGAGCCAACCGGGAGCTGCCGGCCCAGGGCGCTGACAAAGCCAACCGTCATGGTGTTTTCCAGGGCAAAGGGGTTGCCGATGGCCACGGCCAGTTGGCCCACTTTCACCTGGGTTGAGTCGGCCACCTCGACCGGCTGCAGCCGCTCGGCCGGCACGTCTACCTTGATGACGGCCAAATCACTGTCCGGGTCGGTCCCGACCACTTTGGCTTCGGCCGTCGAGCCGTCGGCAAAGGTGACGCGAATCTTATCGGCCCCCTCG
>CAZDMM010001079.1:0-2403 GCA_964505845.1 uncultured Caldilineaceae bacterium | reverse complement strand
CAAAATATTCATCAGGGTTGACTTGCCGGAGCCGGATGGCCCCATAATCGCCATGAGTTCGCCGGGCCGCACTTGCAGCGCCGCCCCGCGCAGGGCCTGCACTTCTACCTCACCCATTTGATAGGTTTTGGTCAGGTTTTCGGTTTTGACAACAAGATCATCATTCATTGTAGTAATCTCCTATCCAGGGGGACTGTAGACTGCCGGTCGGGGGCCGTCTACTCCTTACTCCCTACTACAGTTTCGTCTTTGCCTGCTGACGGATAACCACCTGGTCGCCTTCTTCCAAGCCGGCGATCACCTGCGTTACCGAGCCGCTGCGCAAACCCGTTTCAATTTCCACCCGGATGATGTTGCCCTGCCCGTCCAACTTCTCCACATAGGTCACGGCCTGGCCGCCAACCTGTTCCGTTTGAATGGCCTGAGTCGGGGCCACCAGCACATCTTTTAACTGTTGGGTTTGAATGATGGCGTTGGCGGTCATCCCGGATAAAAAGCCCCGGCTCTGGCCCTGCGCATTCAGGGTAATCGTCACTTCATACGTCACAATCGTATCCGACCCGCTGGTGGCCGGACTCGGTGAAATATCGGTCACGGTCCCGTCAAAGGATTGCCCGGAAAAGGCATCGAGGGTAACGGTGGCCTTTTGCCCCTGGCGCACCTGCCCAATGTCCAGTTCGTCCACCTCCATGTTGAGCAAAGCGGTGGAGGTATCGGCAATGGTCAAGGCGGCCTCGGTGGCGTCGTCCAGCACCCGCTCGCCCGGCTCAATGTTGACGGTTAAGATGACGCCCCCGGTCGGCGCCACCAATTCGGCATTGTTCAGGTTAGACTGCGCCTCTTCCAGGGCCAGTTGAGCTTTGTCCACGCTGGCCTGCTGGGCGGCGATGTCGGCAGCGCTCGGCTGCTGGAGCAGTTCGGCCAGGCTGGATTGAGCCTCGGCCAGGGTTGAATTAGCGGAGGCCAGTTCGGTCGGGGTAGCGTTTTTCACGGCCAGGTTGTAATCGGCCTGGGCCGACTCATAGACCAGCGTGGCATCTTGCAGTTCATTGGCCTGGGGCATGGCCCCCACATCGCCGCGATAAGCCACCTGGTCATAAGCCCACTGCTTTTCCTTAAGGGTGATTTCGGCCTGCTTGAGCGCGGCTTCCGCTTTGGTCGCGTCGTCGGCGTCAGGCCCATCTTGCAGATCGGCCAGATTCAACCGGGCGCTTTCAACCTTGGCTTTGGCGGCGGCAATCTTTTCGGCCAATTCCGGCTCGTACAGTTTGGCTAAATTGGCTTTGGCCTGGGCCAGGTCAATCTCGGCGCTGCGAACCTGCAGCTTCAGATCGCTGGTATCCAGCCGGGCCAAAACCGCGCCGGCGGTAATGGTCTGGCCCTCTTTGACCAGGACTTCATCCACCATGCCGCCTGTTTCAAACTTCATCTCCACCTCGGCCAGGGGCTCGATGCTGCCGCTGGCGCTGACCGTCTTTTCCAAAGTTTTGCGCTCAACCTTTACCGTTGTTACAGTAGAATCTTCTAAGGGGTTGGTTTCCTGGGCCTGGGCCAGATACTGGTAGCCAAACAGCCCGCCGCCGGCCATTACGGCTAAGATTAAAAAAATATATAAAACACGTCGCATTTTAGAACTCCTCAACCACATTTTTATTTCCCCTTCAGTGTACTAAATTTTGGGGCAGACCACACGTGTTAAAGGGGCTATTTTGGTGCAGTCAAAGGTCAACTCTTTGAGCCAAAAAATTAGCCAAAAGTCAGGTGACTTCTGGCTAAACCGGTTATATCCGGCGGCACATTGATTCAAGGGGGGTTTGATGTTATACTGAAATTACCGGATTGGAATTAAGGGAAGAAGTCACAATGATGATAGAGAAATTATCCTTCGCCCTGTCAAATTGGAAGCCGTGGCTCATGCCCCGCCCTATTGACGGCCTGGCGGCCATTTTTTACGCCGGGGTTTTGGTGGTTTACAGCTACATGGCCTTTTCCGGCTTTTATGCGGAGACCAATCCCTGGGTTGGGGGCGCTATCATGACAGCCGCCATCATCATCTTAATTGTGATTGACCGGCTGGAGTACCGCCATTTGGGTGAGCAGTCGCCCTGGCCCACCACCCTGGCCCTGCTGCTGGTGCGGGTGGGGATTATTGTAGCCGCCAGTTTGAGCGACGGCCTGGGTCTGGTTTATCGAAGTCTCTTTTTGCTTTTAGTGCCTTACAGCTTCTTTTTGCTGGCCGGCAGCAGCTACGGCTTCTCCGGGATGATCTGGACAATGTATCTGATGGGGCGCTGGCGCGACAGCATCGAGGCTGTCGAGAGAGCCGCCCGCACCGCCCCGCCCCCCCCCCCCCGCCCCCCCCGCGAGGGACCCCACCTGTTTGGACCCCCGGGCCAGTAGGGG
>CAZDMM010001078.1:0-2404 GCA_964505845.1 uncultured Caldilineaceae bacterium | reverse complement strand
TGTCAGATTACGGGCTACAATGCACCAATGACTAACAGCAACAGCGCACCGGCAAATTACAGCCACACTGCACCACTTTACGGCTAAAGTACACCACCGCTCGGAGAGATGACACGCCTGTCAAAATTGGCTACCCTTCCAGGAAAAAAAGAGATACCTGGGGGGAATCATGGCAGACAGGAGAAAAAATGTGGTGAACATTCGAGCGATGTTAATGCAGTTGCGGGCTGGGGTGAGCCAGCGACAAATTCAACGAGAGTTAAAGGTTAACCGACGGACGGTCAAGAAGTACCGCGAGTGGGCGCAGCAGCATGAGTTGCTGCACGGGGAGTTACCGCCGTTGGAAGAATTACAGGCGTTGTTAGCCCAAACAATGCCGGAGGGACAACCTCCGCAAAACGTGTCGACGGTGGAGAGCTATCGAGCCGTGGTCGAGAAGCTGGTCAAGGAGAAAGTCGAAACAAAGGCGATTTACCAGCGGCTGCAAGAGAAGGGGTTTAACGGGAGCTATATGGCAGTGTACCGCTTCGTGCGGCACCTGAAAGGCCAGCCCTTACGAGCAACGGTTCGGGTCGAACGGCAGCCAGGGGAAGAGATTCAGGTTGATTTTGGTTATGCGGGCTGGCTGATCGACCCTGAAACGGGTAAATTGCGGCGAGCATGGGCCTTTGTCATGACGTTGTCGTGGAGCCGGCATCAGTACGTCGAGTTTGTCTGGGACCAGAAGGTTGAGACCTGGCTGTTGTGCCACCGGCACGGATTTGAATATTTTGGGGGCGTGCCGGAACGGGTCGTGATCGACAATCTGAAAGCGGCCATAGTGAAAGCGATCCAGGACGATCCAGTAGTCCAGGCCAGTTATCAGGAGTGTGCGCTGCATTATGGCTTTCGGATTGGGCCGTGTCGGCCCTATACACCCCGACACAAAGGCAAAGTTGAGCAGGGCGGGGTCCACTACGTTAAGCGGAACTTTCTGGGGGGCCGGGAAGCGACGAGGCTCACTCAAGCCAATGAAGATGTCCTGATCTGGTGTCAAACTACGGCTGGCTTACGCCGGCACGGTACGACCAAGGAACAACCGCTGCAGCGGTTTGAAGAAACCGAACGGGATCGGTTGCAGCCGTTACCGGCTCAGCCTTATGAGATGGCCATCTGGAAACAATTGACCTTGAACCGGGATTGCTACGTCGAATTTGAAGAGAGTTACTACTCGGCCCCCCATCGGTTGATCGGCCAGCCGGTGTTGCTGTGCCTCAATTTGAAACAGGTGCGCATCTTCGACACCAAGTACAATCTGCTGGCGACCCACGACCGAGCGATCCAACCCGGTAGCCGGCAGACCCACCTGGATCACCTGCCACCTGAATTGGCGCCGGGCCTGACCCTCAATCGAGAGGGCTGCCAGCGACAAGCTCAGCTGATCGGCCCCGCCACCAGCCAGATTGTCGAGATCTACCTGGCCGACCCGGTGGTGGACCGGCTGCCGACCGTGGGCCGCTTGTTGCCCTTACAGGAGCAGTATGGGGCCAACCGGTTGGAAGCCGCTTGTGTCCGGGCCTTAGCCTTTGGGGACCCGAATTACCGGACCATCAAGCAGATCCTGGAAAAGGGGCTGGAGTACGCTCCCTCGCCGGCCATCCCCAGCTCTCCCCCAGCGACGAGCTTTATCCGCTCGCCGGAAGAACTGTTCGGACCTCAGTTAGGAGCGGCCCGATGGAACTGAAACATCAACTGACGCCCCATCTGAAACACCTGCGCCTGTCGGGTGTTCTGGAAACCTTGGAGGCTCGCCATCGCCAGGCCGTGGATGGCCAATGGTCCTATATCGAGTTCCTGGAACGGCTGCTGCAAGACGAAGTCCAGCGCCGCGGCCAGAAGCAGCTCACCTTACGGCTGCGCCGGGCCACCCTGGCCAGCACCAAGACCCTGGAAACCTTCGATTTCAGTTTCAATCCGACCCTCAACCGCCAGCAGGTCCTGGCCCTGGCTGCCGGCGATTACATCCGCGACAAACGCAATGCCATCTTATGCGGCCCGACTGGCGTAGGAAAAAGTCATCTCGCTCAAGCCTTGGGCCACGAAGCGTGCCGACGGGGGTATGATGTCCTGTTCGTTAATGCCTACAAAATGCTCCAGCATTTGCGCGGTGGTCGGGCTGATGACAGCCTCGACCGTCGGATCAAACTCTATCTCCGACCCGACCTGCTCATTTTGGATGATTTCGGTCTCAAACCGCTGCAAGCCCCTGGCCCCAGCGATTTGTATGATGTCATCAACGAACGCTACGAGCGAGGCAGTTTGCTGCTCACCTCCAACCGCCCCCCAGCCGAGTGGCCGGGCCTCTTTGACGACTCAAAGGCAATACAATGCCACACAAGTCGAACTGGTGACTCCCCAGGTCACC
>CAZDMM010001077.1:0-2408 GCA_964505845.1 uncultured Caldilineaceae bacterium | reverse complement strand
TGGCCGTGAATTTTTTATGATAGTTGTATGAAGTTTTGGTAAAGAATGAGTCGTCGCTTATTTTGACTTGAATGAACCATTCTTGACAGCGAGTTTACTCCATCTGGCGTGGGAGCGTAAGCGTTATTTCATTTTGACCAAGGAGACCGCTTCAAAAAAGCGGTCTCCTGGCCATTGATCAGCTCAAGTCAGAAAGCATTTCCTGGTACTGCTCACGAGTAAGTTCCCCACGAAGCGTAGCGCTTCTCCACGATTTCTCGGGGCGAAGGCTGTGCCCTCCCATCCGATTGGCGTGGGGTACTTGAATTTTGCCCGTTAGAGCTAAATTGACGTACAGCCCAGACGACCAACAGGACAACTCCAACGATTATAGCTACACTGAAAAGCATCCAACTAAACCATAGCCAAAACCGAAATTAGAAATATAATAGCAACAGGATAGTGGCAAAGTTTGACTGATGAGCAGTATCATTCCCAGAGAGAATCGGCAAACGATCAGTCAATATGTAACCACCACCCAATTTTTTACCCTTCAGCGCTTCCTGCGTCCTATGGCTGTAACGCGGCCAGGCGAGCGACACGGTTGTTCCCGGCGTCGGCCAGCCACACGCTGCTGTCTGGCCCAATGGCCATCCCGGTCGGCAACCCAAAAGCGTCTTCTTCCGACCCGTACCGGCCAAGCGCAGCCGCCGGCTCTCCAGTTGGCGAGAAAATTAGCACCCGGTATCCTTCGGGATCCGTGACATACACCCGGCCTTGCGCATCCACGGCCAGGTAGGGCTTGTTATCCAGCGAGGCCCCGGCCCAGGCTTGAACCGGCCAACTCCGCAGGAACTGCCCCTCGGCCGAGAATACGGCCACGCGCCGGTTCCAGGTGTCGGCTACGTAGACCTTTCCAGTGGGGTCAAGCGCGATCCCCACTGGTTCGTCTAATCGGCCTTCACCTTCTGCGCCAAACTCAAACAGGAAGTGACCGTCTGTATCGAAGGCAACTACCCGCTTGTTGCCGGTATCAGTCAGATAAACGCGCCCTGCAGGGCTGACCGCGATGCTACGCGGTCCCCAGAACTTATCTGGCCCCGACCCGATTTGCCCGGCGTTACCCCACTCCAATAAGAATTTGCCGTTCGCGTCGAATTTCTGCACCCGATGATTCCAGGTATCCGCGACAAAGATTTGGCCCTGGGCATCCACGGCCAGCCCCCACGGCTCAACGAACGTGCCAGGCGCGGGTGGCATTTGTCTGGCGGGTGTTCTGCTGCCCCAGGCGGCCAGTACATTGCCGGCACTGTCGAACCTGACGATGCGCGAGTTGGCAGTATCGGCCACGTAGGTCGAACCGTCTGGGCCTACGGCCAGACCTCGCGGTGCCTTGAGACCCCCGGCCGTGATGATTTGGAGCGGTTTCACTTGACGCAGTACGCCAGCATAGGCGTCTACCGGGGCCGGCACATCGGCCAACATTGTTGGGCCAAGGCTCAGGCTCAACATTTGCGCCGCGATGTCTTTCTGCACGTAGACGCGCATCCGGCTGGCCAAAGGCCACCCGGCCGGTGGGTTCAACTTCTGGTTGGTCAATTCGGCGTAGCGCGTATAAGCGCGATTCCAGACAATATCCCAGATGGCCAACCGCATGGCCGGATCGGTCAGGGCGAAACGGATGCGCTCCCAGGTCAGGTCTTTGTAGTCTTCGAGCGGCCACCAGCGAAAAATTACCTCAAAGCGATGGTAGCGGCTGCCGAGGAACGCTTCCACCTTCGACCAGTTCTTGGAGCCGGCGATGACCACCGGCGCATCCAGCGCCTCGCGGTTAGGCTCTGCGCCATAGAAGGCCTGTTTGGGAAAATCGCGCAGGTACCAGACCATCGGCCAGGAGACCTCGTCGTCATAGGCGACCTTCAACTCGCGGCCCACGCCGGTGTGATTGGCAATGGCCGCGATGTCAGCTAGCACCCATTTCACACCCGGCGCACCGTGAGCATAGCCGATGAACTCGGTGGTATAATCGTAATTGACATAGTTGGCCACAAAAGAGGTGCGGCTGGTTAGCGTGAGGAGGACAGCCGCAGCACCAAGTGCCGCTCCCCGCCCGATGGTCCCCAGCCGCTCGCCCAAGTCTCGATCCCACGACCATACTCCTTCAAGCAACTGCCCGACCCACCAACCGGTGAGCAGAATGAAGGGCACCACCAGGTGGGTCGAAAGCCAGGGCATTTTTTCGCCGGCCAGGGAGAGGGCGATGAAGAGCAGCGCGGCCCACCACAGCACGAACGGGACAAACGCTCGTGAGAATGTGGACAGCGATGTGCGGCGAACGAGATAGAACAACGCCGCCAGTATGCCGCCGAGCAGTGGCAGATACTCATACAGCGGGAAGACGATCAGGTAGTAATACCACGGCTGCCCGC
>CAZDMM010001076.1:0-2411 GCA_964505845.1 uncultured Caldilineaceae bacterium | reverse complement strand
CCTGTTGGGGATTCTTCACTCGCTACGCTCGTTCAGAGAATGACATATAACAAATAAGGAACAATCTTTTATGACCTACGACTACGACGTGATCGTCATCGGGAGCGGGCCGGGCGGGGAAGGGGCGGCCATGCAGGCTGTCAAAGTGGGCAAGCGGGTGGCGGTGGTGGATGATTTTCCGCTGGTGGGCGGCAACGCCACCCACCGGGGCACCATCCCCAGCAAAACTCTGCGCCAGGCGATCCAATTTATGGAGGATACACACGATTTCCAGCGGGCCAATTACCCCAAACTGCTGGAGTCGGCGGCCTCGGTCATCAGCCAGCAGGTGGATTTGCGGCGCAGCTTTTATGAGCGCAATGGGGTGGAGATTCGGCACGGGCGGGCCGCTTTTGAAGATGCTCACACTGTGACCGTCACTTCCGCCGAGAGCGGGGCGGCCAAATCTTACACGGCGGCGGCCTTTGTTATCGCTACCGGGGCCAGGCCGTACCATCCCCCCGATGTGGATTTTAGCCACCCGCGCATCCTCGACAGCGACTCGGTGCTGCGGCTTCAGACTACCCCGCGCTCGATGACCATTTACGGAGCCGGGGTCATCGGCTGTGAGTATGCCTCCATCTTTCGCGGCCTGCGCATCAAGGTCAACCTGATCAACACCCGCGACCGGCTGCTTTCCTTTCTGGATGACGAGATTGTGGACGCCCTCAGTTACCACCTGCGAGAAAACGGGGTGCTGATCCGCCACAACGAGGAGTATGAGCGGGTGGAAGCGGACGAGGACAGCGTGACGGTCTACCTTAAATCCAACAAGCAAATCCGCAGCGATTATTTGCTGTGGGCCAACGGCCGCACCGGCAACTCGGATGGGATGGGGCTGGAGGCGCTGGGGATTCAGCGAGACAGCCGGGGCAATATTGTCATCAACCAAAATTATCAAACCGCTCAAGCGCATATCTACGCGGTGGGCGATGTGGTGGGCTACCCCAGCCTGGCCAGCGCGGCCTATGACCAGGGTCGCTTTGCTGCCCGGCATCTGGTGTTTGGGGCGGGTGATGAGCAGTTGGTCAAATATATTCCCACCGGCATCTACACCATCCCGGAAATCAGCTCGGTGGGGCTGACCGAGCGAGAATTGACCCTTGCCAAAGTGCCTTACGAGGTGGGCCACGCCTTCTTTCGCAGCCTGGCCCGCGCCCAGATCAGCGGGCGGACGACCGGCATGCTCAAGCTGCTGTTCCACCGGGAAACGCTGGAGATTTTAGGGGTACACTGCTTTGGCTCCCAGGCCGCAGAGATTGTCCACATTGGGCAGGCCATCATGGCCCAAAAAGGCGAGGCCAATACGCTCATGTATTTTATCAATACCACCTTCAATTACCCCACCATGGCCGAGGCGTATCGGGTGGCGGCCCTTAACGGGCTGAACCGGGTGCGGCTGGGGAGATAGGGTAACGTACAAGATTTTCAAACCTTTCAAACCTTGTTCCCAAACTCAGTTTGGGAACAAGGTTAACTGAGCTTGGGAACAAGGTTAACTAGAAACCTAAACGCAAAGGCGCAAATTTAAAAGAAGCAGGCAAAGTTGCTATGACAAATTTTCTACAAGGCGCTAAAACCATCATCGGCATGATTCATGTGGATCCGCTGCCGGGGACGCCAAAAAGCTACAGCCGCATGCCGGAGATCATCGCCAAAGCCAAAGCGGAGGCCAAGCTTTACCGGGAGGCCGGGGTAGACGTTATCGCCATCGAAAATATGCACGATATTCCCTACACCCAGATCATCCGGCCGGAAATCATCGCAGCCATGACCATCATCGGCTACGAGGTTAAAAATGTGACCGGGCTGCGCACCGGCATCCAGATTTTGGCCGGCGGCAATAAAGAAGCCCTGGCAGCCGCCCTGGCCGGCGGGCTGGATTTTATCCGGGCCGAAGGTTTTGTCTTTGGACACGTGGCCGACGAAGGCTACTTTGACGCCTGCGCCGGGGAGGTGCTGCGCTACCGCCGCCAAATTGGAGCCGACGATGTTCTGGTGCTGACCGACATCAAAAAGAAGCACTCCTCCCATGCCATCACCGCCGACGTGGACATTGTCGAGACGGCCCACGCCGCCGAATTCTTTTTGAGCGATGGGGTCATCGTTACCGGGGTGGCGACGGGGCAGGAGGCCAGCCTGGAGGAGCTACAGCAGGTCAAAGCCGCGGTGAATATCCCGGTGCTGGTGGGTTCCGGGGTCACGGTGGAAAACGTGGAGCGCTACCTGGCCGTGGCGGATGGCTTGATTATCGGCTCTTATTTTAAAAAGGGTGGACACTGGACTCAGGGGGTGGATTTTGAGCGGGTGAGGGTGTTTATGGAGAGGGTGAATAGGCTAAGATAGGAGGAATGGAAGGTTGGAAGGCTGGA
>CAZDMM010001075.1:0-2420 GCA_964505845.1 uncultured Caldilineaceae bacterium | reverse complement strand
TATTGATACGCCAGACTCTCCCGCACACTGATGCGGGTAGCTCCCCGCGCCGGAAACCAACTGGCAATGATGGAGAGGACAACGATGATAGCCAGCCAGTACAAAGCCCCCAGCGGCGTGTAGCGGTAGACAATTTCCGATTGCAAAGCCGCACCCATCGCCCTGGTCATAGCGTAGCCGGCCGGAATACTGAGCGGCAGAGCAATCAGCCAACTGAGCAGCCCCAAAATCAGGCCCTCACCAATAAAGAGCAGCGATATTTTGCCCGACGAGGCCCCGATGGCCCGCATCACTCCAATTTCGCGCCGCCGCTCCAGCACGCTCAGCGACAGCACCCCGCTGAGGCCGATGCTACCCACAATGGCAATGATAACAGCCATGGCCGCCAACAGCGAGATGATAATGCCAAAACGAAACAGAATCCCCTCGATGATTTCCGAAGCGGTATCATTGAAGAAGATGCTCTGAGCGTTGACCTCCATTTTGCGCTGATCAAAGAATTTGCGTAACGCCTGGGCCACCGCCTTTTCCCCGGCGGCGTCGGTGCGCTCGGTTTGTACCCACAGGGTGCTGGCCCGGCCCACCTGGCCGATGGCCCGCAGCATGGGGTCACGGGCTACGTGGGCCGAGTTGTTGATGACCGGGTCAAACAGCAGGCCGACCACCTGCCAGGTGGACTCACCCTTTAAGCCGTGATCCAGCGTGACCCAATCACCCACCTTCACGCCCATGTCCTCGGCCAGCTTTTGGTTGAGCACCACCGCGTCGGCATCGCCCGCTTGCAGCCAGCGCCCCACCCGCATCTGCGGCCCGTAAAGCGTGGTCGGCAGCGGCACGCCAAAAACCGTCGCGCTTTTGTCGTCATCCGATTCAGGCCGGCCGGCCAGCCTAATTTTGGCGCTGGTAAAACCCCACATCTCCACCGTTTTGACGCCCGGTTGGGCCAGGGTCATATTTTCTACCATCTCAATCCGCACCGGCTTTTCAAATTGCAGGTTGACATTAAAGTTGAGAATCTGGAACAGCAGGTCGGTAAAGGTGTAGGTGGTAGAGTCGCGCACGCTCATGACCATCATAAAGATGATGCCGCTGCCCACCAGGGTAATCTGGGTGAGCGCCACCCGCCACTTGTTGCGGAAGGTGTTGCTGACGGTTAACAAGACCAGCCGCGAGGCGTATTTCATGCGGGTCACCAGCCGGTCCAGCAGACCCACCGCGCCGCCCAGGCCATAGGTGCTGATGGCTTCCCTCACGGTGATGCGCGAGCCGTTGAAAATGGGGATGAGCGAGGCTAGCAGCGGGGCCAGCAGCGCAATCGCCACCTGCACCAAAATGGCGCGGGGCGAAACCTGGAACGGGCCGGGGTTGATGTTGAAAAAGGTCAGCATAAAAACATTGATACCGTAAGCCCCCAATGCGCCCAACGGCAGGGCCATCAGCAGCGCCAGCAGGCCGTACCCAAACACCGTCAGCAGGTAGACGCTCACAATCTGGCGGGTGCTGGCCCCAATGGCCTTCATGATGCCAATCTGGTTGACCTGCTGCGAGATGACGGCGTTGATGGTGTTGTACACCAGGAATAGGCCCAAAATCAGAATGAGCGCGCCCATGATACCCAACACCAAAAAGAGACCATCCAGAAAATCTTGCAAAAAGTGTTTGTTGGGGTCGGAGGTGCGGGCATTTTGCTCTGCGCCCAGGGCCGCCCCCACCGCCTCGATATCCTGTTTTTCCAGTTGGCGCTGCAACTTGTCGGCAATTTCCGTCACTTTGACCGGGTCGTACTCGGCCGCGCCGGCCAGGAATTGGTTAAAATTGCGTTCGCCGGTCAAGTCGCCGTAAAAATCGCGGCTGGCGTAAAACTGGGCGCTGCCGCCCATGCTGGCCGGAAAAACGGTGCGGTTGGAGAGGATGCCATCCACCTTGACCACTCGCTCTTTTTCATTGACCCGGATATAAATTTGCACACCCAGGGGGATGTTAAAAAAAGCATCGTTGCCCTTTTCCATGGCCAGGTTTTTGTCGTGGGGCCACTGCCCGTTGATGAGGCTGAGCTTGTTAAATTTTTGATCCTGGTAGTCGGCGCGGGCCATCAGGCCGGCGGGCCGCCAGGCTTCGCCGGGGTTGAGCCGCCACTCGATGTTGGTGGTCAGCAGTCCTTCGACTTCTTCTACCCCGGCCACGCTTTTCAAAGCGGTCAACTCTTCGTCGTCAATTTCCGGGTCAACCGCCATCCAGATCATGGCCGGCGCAGTGCTCCGCCAATCTTGCGACATGACCTGGCGCATCAGGTCGCCGCCGCCAATGGTTGCGCCCAGGGCAAAAGCGCCCATGGCAATAATCAGCACCACCTGCAAGGTGCGGCCTTTGTGGTGCCACAAATCGCTCCAAACTTTGTATTGAATAACACCCATAGAAAT
>CAZDMM010001074.1:0-2425 GCA_964505845.1 uncultured Caldilineaceae bacterium | reverse complement strand
CCGTTCTTCCCGGGGCGGGATATCGGGCGTGACGCCGAGCTGTATCCGGGAACACCCTGCCTGCACTCTCTCGAGCTGGCTGCTCAAGCCGCCGCCCCGCTCATGAGCGAAGTTATTGTTGTAGACAGCGCCTCAACAGATGGCAGCGCCGAAATGGTGCGGCGCGAGTTTCCCCAGGTTCATTTAATTGCCAGCGATACGAATTTGGGCTACGCTGGCGGCAATAATGCCGGCCTGGCCGCCGCTCAGGGCCGGTATCTGCTGCTGTTAAATCCCGATACAGTGGTTCAACCGGAGGCGCTGGCGCTGATGATAGACTATTTGGAGGCTCATCCACAGGTGGGGGCGCTGGGGCCGCGCTTGCTGTGGCCGGACGGCGCAATTCAATCCTCCCGGCGACGTTTCCCCAGCCTGGGCAGCCTTTTTTGGGAAAGCACCCTGCTGGGCCAATGGTTTCCTCACAATCGCTATGCGCAGCGTTATCACCTGGCCGACTGCTCCCCGGAACAGCCTCAGCGGGTTGATTGGGTGGTTGGGGCGGCGCTGCTGCTGCGGCGAGAAGCCTGGCAGCAGGTTGGCCCGCTCGACGAAACCTTTTTTATGTATTTTGAAGAGACAGACTGGTGCCGCCGCGCGGTTCAGGCCGGCTGGGAAATCCATTACCTGCCCTCGGCCCAAATTATCCATTACGAGGGCAAATCGAGCGAGCAAGTTTTGGCCGCCCGGACGCTGCGTTTCCAACACAGCAAACTGCGCTATACCTGCAAATATTTTGGCCCAGCCTGGGCCAGGCTCCTGAAAATTTTTTTATGGGTCACCTTTGCCTTCCAATGGCTTGAGGAGGGTTTCAAGTGGCTCATTGGGCGCCGCCGGGCGCTGCGCCGAGAGCGGTTGAGGGCCTATGCCCAGGTGTTGCGAGAGTTGTGAGAGTGACACTTGTCAATTACGATTTCAGATGAGGGTAGGGTGTGAGACGTGGTAGGGCAGGAGCTTAGGGTAATATTTTTGACCGGCGAGTATCCGCCCATGCAAGGTGGGATTGCCGATTATACGGCTTATCTGGCTCAACACCTGGCCTCGCATGGGATTGAGCCATCCATTTTGATCAGCCGCCGTTGGCAGGAAACTCTATCGGTAAATCCTCCAACCACCTCAGCCCCGCCTCCTCCAACCATCCATCCCTCCATTCCCAACTGGGGTTGGCGTTGCTGGCCGGGCGTGGTGAGTTTTCTCAAAACACATCAACCGGCGGTGCTGCACATTCAATATCAGGCGGCGGCCTTTGATTTGGGCGGCTGGGTTAACTGGCTGCCCTGGTATCTTAAAAAATGGAGACTCTCAACGCGGGTGGTAACCACTTTTCATGACTTGCGCCCGCCCTATATCTTTCCCAAAGCCGGCTCGTTCCGCTGGCGCTCGATGCTGGCGCTGGCCCGCTACAGTGATGGGGTGGTTTGCACCAACCGCGAGGATTTGCAAATTCTCCAACATGCCCTGAAGGTAGGTCAAACTGGCAGCTTGACCCACAATTCTGCCCCGCTGCTCACCCACATCCCCTTGGGCAGCAATGTGGAACCGCAGCCGCCGCCCAATTTTGACCGGGCGGCCTGGCGCAAGCAGTATCAGGCTGATAACGATGCCTTCCTGATGGCCTATTTTGGCTTTTTGAATGAAAGTAAGGGAGGGGAAGAGTTGGTGGAGGCGTTGGGATTATTACGGCAGCAAGGCCTGGATGCTCGTCTGCTGCTCATTGGCGGGGAGGTGGGCCATGCCGATCCAACCAATGTGGCTTACGCTCAACGGGTGCAGGCCTTGATTGAGCGGCACAAACTGGCCGAGGTGGTTTATCGCACCGGATATGTTGGCCTGGTGGAAGTTTCGGCCAATTTGCTGGCCGCGGATGCCGTGGTCATGCCCTATCGAGATGGGGTGTCGTTCCGGCGGACCACCCTGGTAGCGGCCCTACGGCATGGCTGCCCGGTGGTCAGTACTCTGCCGGCGGATCCGGCAGCCCTACCCGAAATTGAGCCTGGCAACAATATGCTCCTGGCCAGGCCCCAGGATGTGGCTTCTGTAGCGCAGGCTATCAAGACGCTGGTTGAAGATACGGCGCTACGGGAGAAGTTAGCCAGGGGCGCCAAACAGTTGGGCGATTTATTTGAGTGGGCTAAAATTGCCCAAGCCCAGGCTGTATTGTACCAAAGTTTGGTTAGCTGACCAACCGTAAAACTTTGATCAAAGCTTTGGCCCAATGTTTGATAGCCATGAACAAAGATATTGAAATAGAGTACTGCTGATTACCAGGAGCGTGTTCAGTGATGGAGTTCTCACCACCCCTGTCCAGCACCGATTTGCAACATTTTATTGACACGCACGGCATCGCCGCCACCATTTTGTCTTTGGCCGAGCATACTCCCACCGTGCC
>CAZDMM010001073.1:0-2426 GCA_964505845.1 uncultured Caldilineaceae bacterium | reverse complement strand
GAAGGTGATTACGGCGTTTTCCTGGTGGCCGCGCCGCACGCCCTGCGCAACACCGCCTCCGAGCGCACGCGCTGGGTCGAGATGCTCGCCCCACAGCCCCGCCTGGGCAGCAGCGGCGATACCTTCCCTGTCGCCTCGCTCAATCAGGCCGGCCCGGCCCGGCCGATTGACCCCCGCGACCCGCGCTGTCGCTACTTTGGCAATATCACCCCGCAGCACATGGACCCCGGCAAACAAACCCAGGATCTGCTGGCGGTGTCGGCCAGCATGCGCACGGCGCTGCTGGTTTACAGCGGCATCACGGTCAAGATGATGGTAGACAGCCAGTTGGGGGCTTTTTTGCAGACGATGTTCATGGTCCAGTACGAGCCAAATGGCCTGGCCGGGACGCACGACCACCCCTTTGAGGAAACCTACATGATCCTCGAAGGCGAGGTGGACGCCTGGTTTGATGGCGAAAATTACCGGCTCAAGCCCGGCGATGTGGCCTGGGCCGGCGTTGGCTGCGTGCACGGTTTCCGCAACCCGCACAACGCCATTGTTCGCTGGCTGGAGACCTCGGCCCCGCAGCCGCCGGCCCGCTATTCCTACCGTTTTGCCCGCGACTGGACTTATTTGGAAGAGGCGTTGAAGAAGGGGTCGGCATGAGCCTGAGTTTTAAGCCGGGATTGGGGGATTACGAGATTTTTAATTTTTTTGTTTTATCCTCAAATCCCGATGAAATTCTTTGGTTTTGGCTCACTATCTGAGGAAATATGGGAGAAAACAATGGATAAACAAGGGACAGTGGTTGTCGTTGGCGGCACCAGTGAGATCGGTAAGCGGTTGGCCCGGCATTATGCTGACCAGGGTCGCCCGGTGGTTGTGACCAGCCGCGATACCGGTCGGGCGGCGGCCGCCGCACAGGAGATTGGCAGTGGGTGTGTCGGGCTGAGTTTGGACCTCAGCAAGCCCCACCAGATAGCCGCCAACCTGGCAGATGTGGATGATGTGGAATACCTGGCCCTGGTAGCGGTGGATCGAGACGAGAACCGGGTGCGCGATTACAACATTGAGGGCGCGCTGAACCTGGTCACGCTGAAATTGGTGGGCTACACCGAGGTGGTGCATGTGCTTGCACCACGCATGCGCCCGCGCGGCTCAATTGTGTTGTATGGCGGCCTGGCCAAAGACCGGCCCTACCCCGGTTCCACCACCGTTTCGACGGTGAACGGCGGGGTGATGACCATGGTTCACACCCTGGCCGTTGAGCTGGCCCCGCTGCGGGTGAACGCCATCCACCCGGCGGTAGTAGGCGACAGCCCCTACTGGGCCAGCAAACCAAAGGCCGTGCTCGATGCCCTGCGCGCGCGCACGCCTTTGGGCGAACTGGTGACGATTGATGACGTGGTTGGCGCAACGATCTTCCTGCTGGAGAATCGCGGGGTGACCGGGGTCAATCTAAGAGTGGATGGAGGATGGATGCTGATGTGAGTCGGGTAAGAGGAGGGCTGTCTATGTAAACTTTTTATCACGTAAAATGTAAAACGTAAAACGTAAAAGCTGATTGTGGGCAAATCATTACGTTTTACGTTTTACGACTGTCAATCTAACTCGTTGGGATTTTAAACCTGTTGAGCATTTCAATACCTATTTAGACAAAGGGGGTCAATCATGTCAACGAAGCGAACTTTAATAAAGAATGGGTGTGTGCTCACCCTCGACCGGAGTCTGGGGAATTTTACCCAGGCTGATGTACTGATTGAGGGTACCAAAATTGCTCAGGTCGGGCCAAACCTGACCGCCGGTGATGCCGAAACGATTGATGCCTCAAACATGATCGTTATGCCGGGCTTTATTGACACCCACCGCCACCTGTGGGAAGGGATTTTGCGCAACATTGGGGTGGATGTGCCGCTGGAAGGCGAAATCAGCTACCTGGCCTTTGTGCTGAACACTCTGGCCCCGGCTTACCGGGCCGAAGATGTGTACGTGGGCAACCTGGTCAGCACGTTGGGGGCGATTGACGCCGGGATCACCACCATCCTCGATTGGTCTCACATTCAGGCCAGCCCGGAGCATACCGACGCGGCCCTCCGGGCCTTGCAAGAATCGGGCATGCGGGCCGTCTTCGCCTATGGCCCGGTCTGGTATGAAGCGCCCAAACCGGAGCACCCCGATTGGTTCAGACGGGCCGCCAAGCAATATTTCTCTTCCAAAGACCAGTTGCTCACCCTGGGCCTGGCCGCTTTTGGGCCGGAATTTAACTCGGTTGAAGGCAACCAGCTTGACTGGGCGCTGGCCCGCGAGTGCGACGCCCGCATCACCGTCCACGTGGGCGTTGGCACTTTTGGCAAGCATGGCAAGGTGGCCGAGGTGGGCAAGCTTGGACTGTATGGGCCAGACACCACCTTTATCCACTGCACCACCCTGAGCGATGAAGAAAT
>CAZDMM010001072.1:0-2428 GCA_964505845.1 uncultured Caldilineaceae bacterium | reverse complement strand
AATCGTAAATCGTCCTAAAGGATACCCTTGCGGTATAAATCGTAAATGGAGAAGATTATGACCGAACTCTTAGCCCACACCGATGCTTACCTGCAAGAATTTGAGGCGACCGTAGTAGACGTCAATGCGGCAGAAAACGCCCTGGCTCTGGACAAAACCGCTTTTTACCCTGGCGGCGGCGGCCAGCCGAATGATGTGGGCTGGCTCACCCCCCTCACTCCCCCCGCCGGCGGGGGGAAGGGATGGGTAGTGGCCAAAGTTAAGCGCCAGGGAGAGTATATCTGGCACTGGCTTGCCGAAGGTAGCGGCTTACCCACCGTTGGCGCAAAGGTGCAGGGCAAAATTGACTGGGAGCGCCGCCATAAACTGATGCGGACGCACACCGCCTTTCACATCCTCTGCGGCGTGGTCTGGCGGGATTACGGGGCGCAGGTGACCGGCGGCAATATGGATGTCCTCAGCGGGCGCATGGATTTTGAGTTTGAAACGCTGCGGCAAGAGCTGGTCAAGGAAATTGAGGCCAAGCTCAACGCCGAAGTGGCCGCCGCTCGCCCGGTGCGGGTCAAAATCTTGCCGCGCGACGAAGCCTTCCAGATCCCCGACCTGATCCGCACTAAAATCAACCTCCTCCCCGAAGGCATCAGCGAAGTCCGCACCGTCGAAATCGAAGGGTTGGATTTGCAGGCCGACGGCGGCACCCACGTCGCCAACACCCGCGAAGTGGGGGTGATTCGGGTGGCGGGGTATGAGAGTAAAGGAAAAATCAACAAGCGGATTCGGCTGGAGATTGGGGACTAACGTAAGGGATTCAACACCTGTACAAATTGGGCCAGAGAGATGATTTGAGTACCATGATAATATTTCAACCGGCGCAAGTGAGCATCCTCACTCACCAGATAATCTGCCCCAGCTTCCAGAGCGCAAGCCAGAAAAATATTGTCGGTGGGGTCGGCCTCAACACGGCGAATGTCGTAATCGCCGGATAAAAGGTAAGTGCGATCTCGTACCAGGGCTGCGATCCGCTGAATGACTGCCTCGGTCAAGCCGTGATTGCGGCGCACTTGGGGATAACGCAGAACCCGTTCAAACTCTGCCAGGATTGGTGGGGTCACAAACAAGGCAAAACGTCGCTCAGCCCAGGTTCGACGCAGTGATTTGGCTCGCTCGGTTTGGCTGACGGCTAAGGGAATGAGGGCATTGGTATCGCAGACCACCAACAGGGAGGGAGTGGTCATTTAAAGGGAGAATTATTTCTCAGCGCCGCAGTGATTTCTTCTTGCAGCGTTTCCTCAGACACATCGGAGAAATGAGCTGCGCCCAACGCTTCTAACTCGGCAAAACCGGCCTGCCATTCCGCTTCCGAAGCAGCAGGGGTTACAGCCAAAGCCTGCTGGCGGCGAATTTCTCGCTCGGCCATGCTGAGCAATCGCCGGTAGCTGGGCATAGAGAGTAACGCTGCCTTTTCTTCTCCGGCATCGGTCAAGAAAATGGGGCTGTCTGTTTCTTCAACCTCGCTCACCAGGTCAACCAATCGTTGGTGAGCCTCGGTGATGGTGATAGTATGGGACATAATGGGCCTCACGTGCTTAGAGAGTTTTTAGTCAATCAATATCCTACCGCCTGTAGTTGAGGCTGTCAAACTTGGGCAACTGGATGAACTGTTTTGATAAGGCAGAGCCAGTTTGAAGAGGATGACAGCAGCGCCATTATCGAGATAGCCCGGCGGGAGGGGCAGGTGGTTTGGCCTGTAGTTACTCCAAAAGTTCCAGAGCCATTGACAACGCTTGATTGAGTTCGCGCATCTTTTGGGGTGAAAGGCTGCCCACATAGTGGGTCAGGGCTGATTTGGGCAAACTGACCAACTCATCGCAGTGGATACTGCTGTCGTGTTTTAGTCCTTCTTCAATCCCAACGGACACTTGAGTAGAGAGGCCATCGTAAATAGAATAAATTGGAGCGCAAATAACGGTGGAAAAGCGCGAATTGATCAATACCTGGCGGCTAACCACCACAAAGACACGATAACTTTTGGGGTCCAGCAGGGAGGGTTTGGCAACGCGGTAAAGTTCACCGCGTCTCATAGCTCAACCTGATAGGTCAGCACATCGGCTGCTTCTTGATTGAGCCGGTCAGCGTGACGATTTAAAATTTCCAGATCACGAGCATTTTGCTGCTCACGGATAAGGCGGTCAATAAAAGCTCGCACGGCTGTTTCAATAAATTCAGAGCGGTTTTTGTACGACCCTGATAATTCGTCAACGGTCTGGAGAATATCTTCGGATAGGGTGATAGAAGTCTTGACTTTCATACTACTAACATACTACTTTCAGGAGAGAATGTCAAGCCTGACAGAGGCGATAAAATCTCCGCAGGCGTAATTCTGGCGTTAAATTTGGTCGCTTTTTTAAGGAGGATATCGGATGAATTC
>CAZDMM010001071.1:0-2429 GCA_964505845.1 uncultured Caldilineaceae bacterium | reverse complement strand
GCCCGCCACACGTCGGGCCGGTTCCAGGCCACTTCAAACCATTCCAGGGTCAAGCCGGGCGGCGGAAATGAGTAGCTGCGGTCGTCGGTGGTAAAACAGTAGAGCAGGATGATGGCAAAGGGAAAGTGCAAAAAGATGACGCCGGCCACCGTCGCCAGAGTCAAGAGGAAGGGAGAGGATGATTTACGATTTACGACACCTTTGGTGGATTTACGATTTGCGGCGATCAAGTGAGTCTCCTGTTAACTTCTTCACGATGACCAATCTCCAATCTCCCTCTTTTACAGCGCCTCAAACGCTCCCAATCGCCTGGCAATCAACAGGTAGATGCCCATAATCACAATCGGAACGACCGTAAAAGCGGCGGCCAGGGGGATGTTGCCCGAAGTGCCCTGGTGCGACAGCACCGCCTGGCCGATGAAATAGCTAGAATTGCCCAGGGCCGAAGGTACAATAAAGTCGCCCATAGTTAATGAGAAGGTAAAGATAGAGCCGGCGACTACACCCGGAAAAGCCAGCGGCAGGGTAACATACCGGAACGTTTCCCCAGGGCGAGCGCCCAGGTCGCCGGAAGCCTCGAGCAGTGATTTAGGCACTCGCTCCAAGGCGGCCTGCACCGGCAAAATCATGTACGGCAGCCACACATACACAAAAGCCAGCCACATGCCAATCACCGAAACCGAGAGCGAAGGCCCACCGATCACCGGCAAACTCAGTATGGCGTCAATCATCCATCCCAGGCCAAACAGGCTAAAAAACCAGCTAATGATGCCCTCTTTAGCCAGGATCAGCTTCCAGGAGTAAACCCGCACCAGGTAGCTGGACCACAAAGGCAGCAGCACCGCCAGGTACAGCAGCACCCTGACTCGCGGCGAGGCAAAGCGCACCATGTAATAAGCCAGCGGAAAGCCAATGATGGCTGCACCCAGAGTAACGGCAATGGCCATGCCCAGGGTACGGCCAAAAATATCCAGGTTGGCCTGGGTCAGCAGCTCGGCATAAGAAGCCAGGGTAAACTGGCGCACCACCTGGCCGGTAAAATCATCCAGGTGGAAGAAGCTCTGCACCAGCATGGCGGCCAGCGAGCCGAGATAAAACACCCCGTAAGCCAGCAGCGGCGGCCCCAACAACAAGGCTAACACCAGTTTGGGCCGGAGGTAGAGAAAGGTTGACAGCCGCTGCCAAAAAGAGCGGGGGCGCTTGGTAGATGTGGTTGGTGGTGCTGACGCGGTTGTTGTCATAAAAATTCAATGGAGGGCTGGAGGCTTAACCCTCCAATCCTCCAGCCCTCCAATCTTCCACTTTCCTCACTTCTCTGCAATCACCCGGTTATGCTGCCGCTCCCACGATAGGCGCACCCGGCGGCCGCGGGCCGACAGCGCCTCCATCGAGGTGGCATGCAAATTCTGCTGCACCACCACCAGCTCGCCGCCGGCCTCCAGCTCAACCACGTAGCGGGTGTAAAGCCCCAGGTAGACCACCTCCCGGATCTGCCCGTCGGCGGCTACCCACTCCGAAGCAACGGGGCTTTCGGGGGGGGTGACATGGATCTTCTCCGGGCGCACGGAGAAAGTCTCGGCGCTGCCGGTTAATTTACGGGCCAGGTCGCCGCTGATGAGGTTAGAAACGCCCACAAAACCGGCCACAAACGAGGTGGTGGGGTGCTCATAAATTTCGGCCGGAGAGCCTATTTGCTCAATCCGGCCCAGGTTAAACACGGCCAGCCGGTCGCTCATGGTCAGAGCTTCCTCCTGGTCGTGGGTTACATAAACAAAGGTAATGCCGATCCGCTGCTGGATCGCCTTTAATTCAGTCTGCATCTGCTGGCGCAGCTTCAAATCTAGCGCACCCAGCGGCTCATCCAGCAGCAGCACGCGGGGATGGTTGATCAGGGCGCGGGCCAGGGCTACCCGCTGGCGCTGCCCGCCCGAAAGCTGGCCGGGTTTGCGATTTTCCAACCCTCGTAATTGTACTAACTCCAACATATCTCTGACCCGCTGCTCGCGCTCGGTTTTGGGCGTTTTTTTAATCATCAGCCCATAACCAACATTTTGACCAACGGTCATATGGGGAAAGAGGGCGTAATCCTGAAAAACAGTATTCACATCGCGCTCATAGGGCGGCAAAGCGGATACATCCCGGCCGTACAGTTGAATCTCCCCGGCGTCGGGCCGCTCAAAGCCGGCAATCAGGCGCAGGCAGGTGGTTTTGCCCGACCCCGACGGCCCCAGCATGGTAAAAAACTCGCCATCCAAAATATCAAGGTCAACGTTATCAACGGCTTTCACTTCACCAAAGTGGCGGCTGACGCCGGAAAATCGCACGGCGGGGGGGGAGGGATTAGGCACAATGCACCTTACTTATAAAAATTATAAATTAGACTCTATCGGGAATAAGACGAAAGCCAGGTGACAGGCACTTCTGAACGC
>CAZDMM010001070.1:0-2430 GCA_964505845.1 uncultured Caldilineaceae bacterium | reverse complement strand
TCATCACCACCGGAGAATGGTTGGTGGTGCCAGGTGGGACCAAACCCTTTATCCCCCGCACCGTTACCGCCTACACCGGCGAAATCCCGGTCGGCGCTTCGGTGGGCACCGGCGCCTTTGACTGGCCGGCCAGCGGCACCATTTACCAGGGGTACTTCCCCTGGCACCCGGCCATTGACATCGCTGCTTATATCGGCGCACCTGTGCTGGCCGCCGACTCCGGTTATGTGATTGTGTCAGGTTGGGATAACAGTGGCTATGGCAATCACGTTGTCATTGACCATGGCGATGGCTACCAAACCCTGTACGCTCACCTCAACGCCATCTACGTGCAGGCCGGGCAAAGCGTAGCCAAAGGCGAGCAAATTGGCGAGATGGGCAATACCGGCAACGCCACCGGCCCCCACCTGCATTTTGAGGTGCGGCAGGGAACCGTGCAGCGCAACCCGGTGGGCTTTTTGCCCTAGCAAACCTTTTTTGCTCTATTATCCTCTAACCTGCATTTCCCTGATTACCTCTTGACAAGTAAATAAAAATATGTTATCCTCCTAATAGGATTTACTAATAGGTATTACTAATGCCTTATCAAGCCTCCAACCTCAAAAAGAAACGCCCCTCGATGCATGACGTGGCCCGCCTGGCCGGCGTATCGCAAACGACCGTTTCCTTTGTGCTGAACAATGTCGAGGGGGCCAACATCCCACCGGAAACGCACCAGCGGGTCTGGGCGGCGGTAAAAGAGCTGGATTACCGGCCCAACGCCATCGCCCGCGGGCTGCGCTCCAGCCGCACCCACACCATCGGCTTCATTACCGATGAAATCGCCACCACCCCCTTTGCCGGCAAAATCCTCGAAGGCGCTCAGGATTATGCCTGGGCCAACCAATATCTGCTGCTGCTGGTCAACACCGGCGGCAATCAACAGATCAAAACAGCGGCCATCGAGATGATGCTGGACCGGCGGGTAGACGGCATTATCTACGCCACCATGTATCACCGCCCTATCACCCCCCCGCCCAGCCTGCACGAAGCGCCAACGGTGCTGCTGGACTGCTACAGCGAAGACCGCTCGCTGCCGGCGGTGGCGCCCGACGAGGTGGCCGGGGGTTACGCCGCCACCGAGCTGCTGCTGCAAAAGGGCCATCGCCGGATTGGTTTTACCAACCATAACCAGCCGATTCCGGCCGCTGTGGGCCGGCTGGAGGGCTACAAGCAGGCCCTGGCGGCCTACCATCTCCCCTTTGACGCAGCTCTGGTGCGCGAGGAAGTGGGCGACACGCCCGGCGGCTATAAAGCCGTTACGGCGCTGATGCAGCTCCCCAACCCACCGACGGCCATCTTTTGCTTTAACGACCGCATGGCCATGGGCGCCTACAACGCTTTGAGAGACCTTCACCTTGCTGTTCCCCACGATGTCGCCATCGTGGGCTTTGATAACCAGGAGTTGATTGCGGCCAATTTGCAGCCGCCGCTGACTACGCTGGCCCTGCCCCATTACGAGATGGGCCAGTGGAGCATTGCCCACCTGCTGGCCCTGATTGAACAGCCAGAGCGCCTGGCCGCCGGCCCGCCGGTGCAGCACTTGATGCCTTGCCGCCTGGTCGAGCGGGCCTCGGCCTGAATCCGGGCCGGGGTTGGCCTTCAACGATCCCGACTGATCGGGGTCTCTTTTTTACCTTTTGACTAATACGTATTAGTAAGAGGGTTTAGTGAGGATAAATCAGGAGTCTGACGGCTATGCCTCATCCCGGCGATCCGCATCGCCCCCAATACCATTTTTTGCCCCCGGCCAATTGGATGAACGACCCCAACGGGTTGATCCAGTGGCGGGGCGATTATCACCTCTTTTACCAGTACAACCCTCACGGCGCGTTCCACGCTACCATTCACTGGGGGCACGCCGTGAGCCGCGATCTGGTTCACTGGCGGCATTTGCCGCTGGCGCTGTCGCCCACCCCCGGCGGGCCTGACGCCTCCGGCTGCTGGTCGGGCTGCGTGGTGGACAACGCGGGCACGCCGATGCTGCTCTACACCGGCGTTTGGCCGGAAACGCAGTGCCTGGCCACCGGCTCGGCCGACCTGCTGGCCTGGCGCAAACATCCCGGCAACCCGGTGATTGCCGCCCCGCCCCCTGGCCTGGCGCTGACCGGCTTTCGCGACCCGCGGGTGTGGCGCGAGGGCGACCTCTGGTACATGGCCGTCGGCGCGGGGGTGCGGGAGGTGGGCGGGGCGGTGCTGCTCTACCGCTCTAAAGATTTAATTGACTGGGATTACCTGCACCCGCTTTACGTGGGCGACAAAAATCAAACCGATCCCATCTGGACCGATACCATGTGGGAGTGCCCCGACTTTTTCCGGCTGGGCGATAAACACGTGCTGATTATTTCGACCGCCGAAACTTTTAGAGCGGCGCTCTATTTTGTGGGCAAG
>CAZDMM010001069.1:1585-2431 GCA_964505845.1 uncultured Caldilineaceae bacterium | reverse complement strand
ACGTTGTGAATATGCTGAGCGTTGACCAGGTAAGCCTGAATCTGGTGGGCTTCCAAAAGTTCAAACAAGGGGGTCCAATACACCCCGGTGGACTCCATGGCCACCGGGTCTACCCGGTTCTCCAGGAGCCACTGGACCAGGTGCTCCAGGTCGGGGGTGAAAGTGCCAAAACAGCGCACCGTTTCCCCCGCCCGGTCGGGTGGCAGGCTGACCCAGATTTCCCGGCTGCCGATGTCGGCGGCAGCGGCATGGGGATGGACTACGTCCAACGTCTCCAGCGACGGGACTTTAGGCTGGTTTGGCTTGGGCTTGATTTTGGTTTTACGCATCATAACCTCCGCTCAGGGTAATAGAATAGATCGCCCCAACCCGCTTCCAGGGGTCAAAGTACTTTCCTGATCGGGGTCGAGCCAGCTCGCCGCCAGTGGGCAAATCACGCCGAAGCGGGAACCATGTTGCAGCGCGAGGTCAACGGCTTAAGGCCGTTGCCATCAATGATTGTTTCGGTTTTATTGTTGGGGTCAACCAGGCGCTATGATACCACATCACTGAGTAGACACCAGCCAGCCAGTTTCTCTGGTGGGTGAATACCCGCCGGGTAGGGGATGTTGCAGCCGAATTGCTACCGCTCCGTTTTTCAACCTTGTCTTGCCGGCGAAGTTGGCGTACAGTGGGACTAACTTTGCTGGCTCGGCGGCGGCTAAGCTCAGGCGTTGGGCGGCGGAGTGCCAGAAACCACATAAAGGAGTAAAAATATGCCGAGATATTGGGTTATAGCACCGTATCATGCTGATCGTCCCGAAACTTGGGAAAAAATATGGCAATTTGACTTGAAAAATAGCCTTA
>CAZDMM010001069.1:0-1575 GCA_964505845.1 uncultured Caldilineaceae bacterium | reverse complement strand
CTAAGCTCAGGCGTTAGCCCGCACATTCACACAGGAATTCATCAATGACAGTTCAGTTCAACGTTGATTTGTTGGAAAGATATATTGCCCCTAACATTTCCAAGTTTAATGAAGCTGAAATCCCTGATTTACGGCAAGTGTATGACCAACATTTATATTGGGTGACCAATCATTTCCTAGATAGTTCACTGAGCGGGGCATTTGCATCTCCCATGCGGCAGTATGCCTTCAATGCAATTTTTCGAGTTCAATCCGCTTTCAAGGATTATCACGAAGCGCGCGACTTAACCTATAATTATTTACAAATCACCATTCCAGATAATCCTGCAATCAGAGCATATTTCGATACGCTGTCACGATGGGAGTCTTGTTTTCTGAATTGGGCAATCCTGATTGATATTTACTATAAAATGAGTGGCAGCAAAGCATTTGAAAAAGGTGATGGATCAGTTGAACAACGGGCTTACGATATCAGTAATGCTATCAAGCATTGTGGCGATGCAATCAAACGTGGTGAACACGGTGCAAGCTTAACAGTACCAGTATGGTTAGAAAATGATGGCTTCCATTCGCGAGAATTTATTGTGAGTTATCAAGAATTTGGTGATTTGATTTCAGAAGCAGCCAAGTTCGCAAATGAACTGCAAAACCCACGCGGGTTTGTCGGTCAAAATGCGGGCTAACAATGCGTGCAGTGGACAGGTGGGTACGCGGCGCGTTTTTTTGCTTTTTCGTGGCTTTGAGTTTTTCCCGTTTCGACGGCGAGTCTCGTCCCACCCACCTGCCACTAACGCTTGCCGTTGGGCGGCAAGTACATGCATATTCATCTTTTAAATTTCTATTAGGGGGTATGAGATGGAACAAGATGGAACACATAGCAATGATTACGTTCTGGGCCATACCCAACAGGAGCTAGACCGCCTAATTTCCCAGGGCAGGTTCATCGGTGACTTGACTGAGCATCTGCTGCGCCTGGCAGGTATAAACAGCGGCATGCGAGTTTTGGATATTGGTTGCGGTGCGGGCGATGTTTCCTTTCTTGTAAGGAGCTTGGTGGGTCCAGATGGGGTGGTCATTGGTGTGGATAGAGCTCCTGAAGCCATTGCCATAGCCCAACAGCGTGCGCAGCAGGCCCAGTTGTCCAATGTCCAGTTTATGGCCACTGACTTGGACAAATTGAACTTGGACAAACCGGTGGACGCGCTCATCGGTCGTCTGGTTTTGATGTATTTTCCAAAACCGGCTGTCGTGTTGCACCATCTCCTGTCCTTCGTGAAGCCGGGAGGCATCGTTGCTTTTCAGGAACTGGATATGGAGAGCGTCGTTGCCCAGCCCATGTGCGACGAATTTTGGCGTGCGGGTCAGCGCCTCAACCAGACCTTTTCTCGTGCTGGAATTGACACCCGTACAGGGTTGAAATTGCCGTTCATTTTTCAAGAAGCGGGGTTGCCTGCCCCGCAGATGTTACAACTGGCCAGGGTCGAGTATGGTCCAGATTCCCAAGCGTATGCTTGGATAGAGCAACTTACCCGAACGTTGTTGCCCTTGATCCAGCAAACTGGCGTAGCAACAGCC
>CAZDMM010001068.1:0-2441 GCA_964505845.1 uncultured Caldilineaceae bacterium | reverse complement strand
CCAGCCTGACCGAGCAGGCGGCGGCGGTGGGTTATGGCCTGTTTGTGCAGCGGGCCGCCCGGTTGAGTGCAGCGATTCAAAATCCACCGCCGCTGGCCGAGTTCCCTCGCTATTTTTGGGTTGATTAAAGGGTCACGCTCAGCGGCTCGGCCTGGAGATACTGCCGGGTGGTGCGTTCCGGCCCGGCCCGATACCGCCAGTAAAGATATTGCAGCCCCATGAGCGGCCCCAGTACCACCATCACCGGAAAAATGTCTCCCTGAAACCCCAGCCAGGGGCGGGCCAGCAGCAGCGCGATGGCGCTCAGGGCTACCCCCAGCGCCGTCAGCCCGGCCTGCCGGCCATAGGCTTTGCGCATTGCCAGCGGAAAAACGGTCGCCAGCAGCAAATCACCCAGACCGATACCCACCCAGTGAACGGTACCGGCCGGGAAAGCAGGGCCGGGGTGATAAGGCCAAACCAGCAGCGGCGCAAAAGGTAGACCGGCCAGGCGCACAAACATATCGCTCATCAAGGTTAAAACCGAGGTAAAAAAGAAGTCGTAGCCGATGAGAGCCGCGCCCAAGATAGCGGCGTCGCGCGCTTTCATGCCGCTCTGCGCCCAACTGTTGGTCACACCTGCCACCACCAGCAGTTGCACCAGGTTGTTGAAAGCGAAAAAGGCCAGGCTTTGCCCTCCCAACCCGTTCATCAGGCCCAGCTCTACCCCCAGCACTCCGGCCACCACCAGCCAAATCAGCTGGCGGGTGCGCAGCACCGGTTCGAGCAGAAAATAAAGGATGCTCAAGGCTCCCAGTCCCAGCAGCCCCGCCACCACCCCCAGCGGCAGCCACAGATATAGATAAGGCATCACCACAATTGCCGCCAGCATCAAAGCCACGTCTCCCAGGTTAAAAACGCCAATGGGCGGGCGCTGCATGGCGCAGCGCCGGAAGTACATCCAGCCCAGCAGCAGCGCCGCCGCCACGTGAATAAAAACCAGCAGAATAGCTAAAAGCATAAGCCCTCCACAATATTAAGGGATCACTCTGGCTGTTTGCCACACGGTCACTTCGGCCTCAATTTCACCTTCACCGCGCCTTTTGGCCACCGAGATGCGATGGTGACCATCTTCCACAAAATAAAGGTTGCCAACCTGAATCAGCGCCACCGGCGGCAGTTTGACACCCCGTTGCTGCGCCGCCATAATCCCTTGCCAGCGTGTTTGGAGGTGAGCTTTGAGGGGGCGAAAGTTGGCGTCAAAATCGGTGCAGCGGGCCGGGCTGGCGCTGCCCCGAATCTGGCTCAGGGGGACATGCTGCCGGCCGGCGTAATAGTAAGTCCCGGCGACGCTACTGGGCTGCCCCACCGCCAGATCGAGTAATGGGGGTGCGTGTCCGCTCAAGAGTGACCAGAGTTTATTTAAACTCAGGGGTAAGCTGCTGGCTGATAGCATCGCGTCAACTCCATTTAAGTAGTCGCCAGTAATCAGTCAATGTCATTAAGTTAAGGATATGACCTTAAGGCGCGGGGCTGAAGCCACCGCACACCCAAGCGAGGGCAAAGGACGCTGAAGCGCCCTGGTTTTAGCCCGCCAGGGCTTTGCTCTCTCAGCGCGATGGCTTCCAGCCTTGCGCTAACTTAACGACATGTCGAAAACGGTTTGTTTGATGGGAATACCATACCCATTGGACGGCGCGGGTGGTATGGGCAAAGAATCAAACATACCCTCGCGCAAATCGCCGCGCAGAGGAAAGGGCCGGCGCAACTGGCGGCGCTCCGTTAGCACATGCAGCTCTACTACCGGCACGCCCCACTCGATGAGGCTTTGCTCAAGCTGGTGGCGCACGCTGGGCGTATTGCGCCGGGCTACCACCTCGACGGCTACCCCGCCGGGCACGGCCCAGAAGCCAAAGCGGGCCGGCAAGGGGACTGCCTCAACCGCCTCCAACGCCTCTATCACCGGGCGCGGATAAACCCAGCCCTGCTCACTCTGCACCGACAGGCGGCGCTTGCCCAGCAGGTTACTGGTAGCCGGCAAATGGCGCAGCGAGCAGGTGGGCGGTGTGGAAAGAGGCTGCACCATATCCTGGGTATCGTAGCGCAGCAGTAACGTGGTCTCGCGGAAGGGTGGAAAGGGCGTCAAGACCAGGCTGCCAGCCTGGCCTGGCCTGGCCGGAGTCCAGCTTGCCGGGTTGAGGATTTCCAGCAGCCCATGCGCCGCCTCAAAATGTAAATGCCCCTCGGCGCACAGCGTACCGCCAAAGGGCCAGGGTTCGGTCATGCCGTAGCCTTCGACAAATTCCACCGGGCCGAAAAGTTCCTGGCAGCGGGCCTTCAATCCGGCGGATACCAACTCGCCGCCGAGGCCGATGCGCTCCAGGCCGAAATCGCCGGGTTTATACCCCAGCCGCAGGCCGCACTCAACCAGTTCGCCCAGGTACGAGGGGTAGATCGTCAAG
>CAZDMM010001067.1:0-2444 GCA_964505845.1 uncultured Caldilineaceae bacterium | reverse complement strand
GATTCTCAGCTTGGAGGATTTGATTCGCGCCTTACGCGACTCGGGCCGCTGTGAGCTTGAGGCGACCGTTGCCAGTTATATGACGCCTCATATCGTGGCTATCCACGCCAACGATCCCATTGTAGAGGCGTTAAAGTTGTTTGCCCAAACCAAATTTGGCCGCTTGATTGTGACCAGTAGAGAGGGCCAATTGGTAGGTATTCTCACCAAAGGTGATATTACACGCGGTCTGCTGCAAGCCCTCAAATATGACTATCAAGCGGAAGAGGTGAGGCGCTACCGGGCCAGCCACCTCTTTGAGGATATTATCTCAGATAGAACCAGCCTGATTTTGCGTTACCAGATTCAGCCGCGAGATTTTACTCGCGGGGGAACCGCTTCTAGCAATATCAAAAAAGCCCTGCTGCGCTTGGGGGCAGACCCGCAAACTGCCCGGCGCTGTGGAATCGCCATCTATGAGGCAGAAATGAATCTGGTCATTCACACCCTGCGGGGCGGCGAAGTGCGGGTAGAGATTGAACCGCATCAAATCTTGATGGAGACCATTGACGATGGGCCGGGAATTGCGGATATCGAACTGGCCCTGAAACCCGGTTATTCCACCGCTTCACCAGAGATTCGCGAAATGGGCTTTGGAGCCGGCATGGGGCTAAAAAATATTCAGCACTGCGTCAGCGACTTTATCCTGGAATCGACTCCGGGACAGGGCACCCGGCTGGAAATGAGAATTCATCTGCAAGCAGAGGAAACCTTCGGTGAAAAGGATCATTTTCATGCCACAGAAAAATCAGGCTAAAGGGAGCAGCCAGGTATGACTCTTGAGGAAATTATCACCCACTTAAATCTAACCTTGTTGACCCAAAACAAGGATTTTAGCCAAATTACGCCGAGCGGCGGCTATGCCGCAGATTTGCTCAGTTGTGTTATGGCCGGAGCCAATCGCAAAGCAGTTTGGGTCACTTTGCAGGCGCATTTGAACATTGTGGCTATCGCCGCTCTGCTGGATTTGAGCGCCATCATCATTACCGAAGGAGCCATGCCAGAAATAGCCACGATTGCCAAAGCTAATGAGGAGGGCATTACCCTGCTGGCTACCAATCGTTCAACTTTTTATGTGGTGGGGCGGTTGTGGGAGTTGGGGCTGAGAAATGGGTAGGCAAAAGCAGCTCCACATCCCAATGTAGAGCAGGCGACAAGCGTCACTGGCCGGTTGTTAGCTGCACCAGACCACCGACGCCAGGCCACGAACCACTGACCACCGATGACTGATTGAGCGCAAGTTGTGGAAACGGCAGAAAATGGGCTAAAAACTTATCGGGCTGACCTGCATGTCCATACGGTAGTTTCACCCTGCGCCGAAGTGGAGATGATTCCACCGCTTATTGTGCAGGAAGCCCTGGCGCGAGACATCAACCTGATTGCCATCACCGACCACAATTCCAGCGCCAACGTGGCCGCCGTTCAAAAAGCGGCGGACGGAACCGAGCTAACGGTGCTGCCGGGCATGGAATTACAAACTCGCGAGGAGGTCCACCTATTATGCTTGTTTGACCGGTTGGAACAGGTTGAAGCGTGGCAAGAGTTAGTTAACACCCACCTGCCGCCGCTGGAAAACAATATTGACTATTTTGGAGAACAATTTGTGGTTGATGAAACCGGCGACTTTATCCGGCGAGAAACCCAACTCCTGCTAACTTCAGCCAACCTCACCCTTGAAAGTGCGGTGGCAGAAATATTAAAACTGGGAGGGGTGGCCATCCCGGCCCACGTGGATCGCCCGGCCTTTAGTTTGATTGCTAACCTGGGCCTGGTGCCGCCGGGGGTACCTTTTGATGCCCTGGAAATCTCACGCCATCTTTCTCCTGATCAAGCCTGCCAAAAATTCCCCCAGCTTAAGCAGTTTCCCCTGCTCCAAAACGGCGACGTCCACCGCCTGGCCGAATTTTTGGGCGTGAATGTTTGCCGCCTGGCCGCTCCCACCCTGGCTGAGATTCGGCTGGCTTTGCAAAACAAGGGGGGCCGCTCGCTCGTTATCCGTCCTGCTGCTAACTGACAAACCTCTTGACTTTAGGTGATGAATGTCACATGACAAGTATGGTAATGATGTGATAAAATTCACAATGGAAGTATTGTCAAGCAATTGCCTAAATTCTGCTATGGGAGCTGAATATGATCAACTTGCTAGAGAAGGGTGTTAGTGCAGACCCCCTGCTTATCCCCGAACAACGAACCCTCATTGACCAAATTCTGGCCGAAAATAAAAATATCCCCGGCGCTACGATGGTCGTCCTCAATGAACTTCAGAGTTGCATTGGCTTTATTTCAATCCCCATGCAAGCCTATGTAGCCCAACAGTTGCGAGTCCCATTGAGTGAGATCAACGGGGTAGTCACTTTTTACTCGTTTTTTACCACCACCCCGCGTGGCAAACACACGGCTAAATT
>CAZDMM010001066.1:0-2446 GCA_964505845.1 uncultured Caldilineaceae bacterium | reverse complement strand
AAGACTATCCCCGATGATGAGCGCTCTGTCACCCACAATCAGCTCAAGCTGGCCGGCCTGGTGCGGGCCGAAAACGGCCAGTTGCGGGTGCGCAACGAAATTTATCGCCACGTCTTTAATTTGGATTGGATCAAAGCCAACACCCCCACCGATTGGACGCGCCGCATTGCTATCCTCTCCACGGTGCTGACCATCCTGCTGGTGGGCGCGATTGCCGTTTCTATCGTGTGGCGCAACCCCCAGGATCGCGCCCAAACCTTGATTGACGACTTCAGGAATTCGGCCGATCCCGATACTCGCATTACCAGCCTGGCCGGCTTGTTTGACCTGCCCGGCTTTGGCAGTCAAGCCCGGCAGTTGTTTTATGAATTAACCCCCGAAGAGCGCCAGAAATTATTTGAAACCGCCGACGCCTCCGCCGTAGGGCCGCAGTTGAGCACGGTCATTCAAGGGTTATACACCGATTTAGACAATAATGAGCGGGACAACGCCCTGCTCCAGGCCATGTTAACCCCGCTGCAAAACTTAAATGACGACCGGGCCAAAAACCTGCGGGCGGGGATTCAACAATGGCTGGAGGGACGGCAGGCTTACCGGCAGGGTCAATACGACAGGGCGGTGACCGCCTACAATTTTGCCCTGAGCCTCAATGACCGCCATCCGGGGATTTATTTTGATCGCGGCCTGGCCTATGTGGGCCTGAATCAATTCAATCTGGCCCTGGATGACTTTGAAGCGGTGCTTAACCTTGATCCCGGCCGGAAACAACGCCTGGAGCAGGTTATCCTGGGCAATACCTCACTCTATCATCAAGTGCTGGCTCAGGGCACGGCCAACCCGGTCATTATTGCCCTGGTGCCAACGCCGACCAGTACCTCCACTCCCACGCCGACCCCGACCTCCACCTCCACCCCCACCGCCACGTCGTCGCCCACCAGCACCCCCACCACCACGCCGACCCAATTGCCCACGCCCTCGCCCACCAGCACGCTCCCGCTGGCCACCCCCACCACGGAGCTGCCGGCCGCACCCCCGCCGCCCACCAGCACCGCTACCCCCAGTTCTACCCCCACCGCTACCCCCACCTCCACCCCGCGCCCGGCGGTGGTAGCTTTTGTGCAGGGGTTTGGCGTACAGCATAATCTGGGGCTGGCCGCCTCGTCCGGGCAGTTAATCTCCAACAATTTGCATCCCCTGGCCTCGGCCCCGGCCTGGTCGCCCGACGGCAGCAAACTGGCTTTTTACGGTGAACCCGGCCTTAATGAGTTAGGGGGAATCTATGCCAAAGGGAGTGGGGTGTGGATTTTGGAACTCAAAACAAGCCAACTGCAGCTCCTCTATTCCACCGAACATGTCAGCACCATTACCTGGTCGCCGGATGGCCTCAAAATTGCGGTTGAGGTGGGGCCGCCCGGCCTGAATCACCAGATTGCCGTCATTGATACCCGCGATGGCAGCGAGATTAGCCGCTTTTCCGGCGAGCAGCCGGCCTGGAGCCCCACCAGCCAGGAAATTGTTATGAAAGCCTGTACACCCGAATGTGGCCTGTGGAAAGTGGGCTACGACGGCAACGGGGGCAAACTGCTCACCAGCGACAGCACCGACAGCTACCCCGACTGGTCTTTGGATGGCCGCTACATCGTCTTCACCTCTCGCTTCCGCACCGGCGATTGGGAAATCTACCGGCTCACCCCCGCCGATCTCCAATGGATACGCCTGACCAACCGCCCCGGCTCTGATACCACCCCGGTCTTCAGCCCCGATGGGTTGGAAATCTACTTCCGCACCGATGCCTTTGGCGAGTGGCAAATCCACGCCATGTCGCTGGATGGCCGCAACGAGCGGGTGGTGGTGGATGATGTAGGCTTGAGTGAGGATTGGGGTCTGGCCCGGCCGGCCGTGCATTAACGACCGCTGACGACGGACGACGGACCGTCGAGAAAAACGGCAAAGCTATATTTTGTCACTACTTCTTCTTTTGGGAGGCAGACTGATCTAAATTTTATTGCCTGGTATCCGGGTTATTAAGCTTGGCCCCCTTGCCTGACAATGTGAATCACGCCGACGGCAGTAAACAGACAAACCTCACAACAATTTAATTGATGACATGTATCCTGTTTGGTCCTCAGATAGCATGCGCATCGCTTTCGAATCTGAGGATGACTTTACCTGGAAAATCTATGAAATGAACGCGGACGGCAGTAGGCAAACAAACCTGACCAACAATCTAGCTGATGATTTGAAACCTACCTGGTCACCGAGGCGACAGATTTTCGATGGCGAGATTATTTCAATCATAAACTTGAGTATAGTCTGGGCCATGCTACAATAGCAACATCCAATAACTTTACTCGGCAGAGTCAGAAGCCGTGAACAAACTCATCTTTGATGCCGGGCCGCTTATCACAGCCTGTAAATTTAACGTGGTTGGCTAGTTGATCATAGA
>CAZDMM010001065.1:0-2448 GCA_964505845.1 uncultured Caldilineaceae bacterium | reverse complement strand
CGCAGTTCTTAAACGGCTTTGCCGCCTTCAATTGGCTTGGGTGTAATGTATAAAGCCCACATAACGGTCGCATGCGGCACGCCGCCATATTCGGCGGCAATGTAGCCGCCAAATTCAAGCGGATCGCGGACAATTACCTCCGGCGGCCAGGCGGTCACCAGCTCCAGCAAATCATCGGCCATGCGGGGACCCAAGCCGGCGATAAAACCGTAGAGCTGCTGGAGCGGACCGGGGGGTACTTGCCGGGCAATGGTCTCCCATTCGGGCAGTTCCTGGAGGATCTCGCGGGAGCCGTCAAAATCAAAACCGCACGGAAAATGTCGAAAGCCGGCGTGTTGAACCACCGGCCCAAACCTTTTCCCGGTGGCGAAAGCGACTTCATGGCCGTGCGCCTGCAGCGCCTGGGCCAGCGGCACCATGGCGTGAAAGTGACCAAACATCGGTTGGACGGTGAAGAGAAATCTCATCTAGGCTCCAATCTCTCCCTGATGCGCCTCGACCATCTCGGCCATGCTCTTGAAACAAAAGTTGTAGTGGGGCATTTCGCCCGGCGGCATGGTCGCCCCAAAACCCGCCTGCTCGTGCCGCCGGTAAATCCAATAGCTCTCCGGCTTCCTGTTGTTGGCCGCGATAAATAACCCGGAACCGTTCGCATACCAAACGATTTCAACCTCTCCCCCAGATTTCTGGCGGACTGGCTCAGATGACCTTCAGCACTGTCTTCGGTTTCAAACGCAGGACGATGATGTCCAGGTTGGACCAGGCGGCGATATCCTTTTCAGCCTGCTCGGGTGGTTCGTAGTGATGGGTCAACCTCCTGACCCAGGCAGCCTCGGGGTCGGCCTCGATGGAGAACTCCCCTTTGATCAGATAGCCGCCTCCGTCCGCCGGGTCGCCGCCGACGACGATAGCGCCTTTGGGGTTAGCCTGGATATGCCCCACTTTACGGGTGCTGCTGACACTGATCACCACAAGATCATCCCCGTCGAGCATAAACCAGACCGGGAGGGTGTGTGGATACCCGTCGGGGTCAACGGTGCTCATCCGGGCGACAAGCGGTTTTTGCAGAAATTCACGCATGGTCACGGTAAACACGGGTCGCCTCCTTTCGATATTATATTCGATTCAATCGTTCTAGCCCAAAACATAATGCTGGAGAGATATTGGCCTACTCTATAGCCTAACGGTTGCGCAACCAGGGCCAAATATGATTATAGTCCCAGTCACTCGTCGGCCGGTCAGTTCGACCAGTACCGATTATCAGGAGGCGACTTTACCCAAAAACGCGAAAGCCGGCTTTGGCGCGACTTGGCACACCACTAGCTCCCAAGACCCAACGAAATCTCAAAAGCCGCCTGCCCTCTTTGTGGACTCGCTCCTATTACGTGGGCACGGCAGGTCACGTTTCCTCTGAGACAATCCGCAAGTACATTGAGGCCCAATCGGGAACTTAAATGTTGCTCTCCTACAAGTACCGTCTTTTTCCGAATCGAGAACAGCATCAAACCCTTGAACATATCCTTGAAATTCACCGGGGGCTGTACAACGATGCCTTGACCGAGCGCCGGTTGGCCTGGAAGATGAACCGCAAGAGCATTGGCTATGTTGACCAGGCTAACCAACTCAAAGCGATCCGTGAATTTGATGAGGATGCCGCCTTTGTTAATTACAGTTCGGTGCAGCAGACCTTGCGCCGGTTGGATAAAGCCTTTGTTTGATCCGGTCTGCTACGTCTACAGTGATGGGCTTCGGCTCAAGGGCGACAGGCTCTACCTTCAGCGGGTGGGACAGGTGCGAATGTTCAGGCATCGCCCCCTGCCTGACGGCATTATCAGGATGGTGGTCATCAAACGGGACAATCTCGGCAACTGGTACGCCGTGTTTCAGGTAGAATTGCCCGATGTTGAACTGGCAACTGAACCAACTCAAAGCGTCGGGATTGACATGGGCCTTGAATATTTCGCTGCTCTGTCTACAGGTGAAACTATCGAGAATCCCCGTTGGTTCAGGGCCAGGGAGGAACGATTGACGAAGCTCCAAAAGATACGCTCCCGCTGTCGTAAAGGCAGCAAGCAGTACTGTTATCTGACTGACCAGATTCGCCGTTGTCACCAAAAGATTGCCAACCAACGCCGTGACTTTCACCACAAATTGAGCCGCCAGTTGGTAGAGCAATACGGCGTTATTTTTGTCGAGAAACTCAATATTAACGGGTTGGTCAGGTCGCACCTCAGCAAAAGTATGGCTGATGCTGGCTGGAGCCAATTCCTCTTTTTCACGCTCTACAAAGCTGAAAACGCTGGTGGAGCGAGGCCAGAGGTAGACGCCAGGCGGTCTAGCCAACTTTGTCCGATGTGCGGTTGTTCGGTTGAAAAGTCTCTCCCGATCCGTATTCCTTCGCGTTCTAATTGCGGTTACCTTGTCCCCCGTGATAGACTCTATCGGGAA
>CAZDMM010001064.1:0-2453 GCA_964505845.1 uncultured Caldilineaceae bacterium | reverse complement strand
ATTTACTTCCTGCCGTATCATCACACCATACCCTATTTTTGGCTGGTCTCCTACGGCTCAAATCCCCTCTTGTGATCTGGACTGCCTCTACGCTCCGCAGCAACGTGCCGCTACCCATTTGCCATGTTGACCAAGTTGTGCCGAAGACAGCAGTTATCCCGACCCTGTGCCGATGCTGAACTGATTATTTAGAAGAACTTGCTGTACCCTTGAACCTTGGCAGCATTCTTTAGTCTGTAGAGATAAGGTTTGGAAAGGAGCGTCTATTCAAAATTCACCCCTGAACCTTTAACGAAGTACGGCAAAGCTTCTCCACCCGGAGATAAGCTTTTGCCGCTGCTGAATGAGCTATTCAGCAGGGTTCCCCACAGGTAAATTCTGTCTTAGCCGAATTTTGGAGGTAATTAATGGAAAAGCGAAGGAAAGTGTTTGATAACCACTGCCACATTGGCCCCCTCGCCTCATACGCTTTCTATGGCCTGCCGACGCCGGTTCATCCAACGTATGACTATGAAACGGCCGAGGACTTTTTGAAGGGCATGGACGAAAACGGGGTGGATCGTTCCCTGGTCATTTCTAACTACGGTATCCCCGATTCCTCCCAGCCGTTCACCTTAAACCCCTTGGTGGTTGAGAGCGCGCAACATGAGCGCCTGATGGGCGCTATCTGGCTCTCACCTCTGCCCAAAGACAAGGAGCGAAACGCCGAGGCGCTGAAGTTGATTGGCCAGAAGGGCCTGGTTGCACTAAAGCTGACCTGCTTGCTGGGCGGAAATTTCAACCCAGAGAAGTGGAGTGAGGAAGAGGTTGAACTGTGGACGACGATCCTTGACGCCGCCCGCGAGAATGACATGCCAATCCACATCCACACCAGCCCCGGTGGCGGCTCGGATATTGATAACGCCATTGCCCTGGTGCGCAAGTACGGCCGCGAAATCAAAATTCACTGCGTCCACATGGGTGGCGGGGTGAGCGGGCACATCAAGTTTGTTCCCCGCTTCTTTGAATTGGTCAATGAAGGGTATCAAATCTACACCTGCTCCTCCTGGGCCGTTGGTTTCGGCTCAACCTGGCTCTTAAAGGAAATTGATCGCACCGGCGTGGGCGCGGACCGGTTCTTGTTTGGCTCGGATATCCCCTGGAGCGACTTTGCCAGTGAGTACTGGAAGATTGAAGGCGCACCGATCTCTGAAGAGTTGAAACAGAAGATCTTCTGGGGTAACGCCGAAAAATTGTACAGCAAGTTCTGGTAGACCCACCCAAACCAGACCTGGAAGTGGGCGGAACTGCGCTGGCCGATGATGTAGCCGCTCCAGAGTGTTGGCAGCAAATCAAACTTTTAAAAATTAGCAAGGAGACAAGATTCTCATGGCAATCCTAAATGCGGATCCCCCCAAAGAAGGGGAAGCGATTATCAACCTGACAGATAAACTGTTCCCCGATTACAAAGCCAACCCGGGTGATAAGGCCCTCATCTTGATGCATACCGTGCCCTTTGAAGGCTCGGTGGGCCTGGTCAACATGCTGACCTGTACCCGGATTTGCCGCAAGGGTTTTGATACCAGCTTAGTCCTATATGGCCCCGGCGTGCTCATGGCTGCTGCCACCCGCGGTTTCCCCGTGATTGGCAAAGAAGGCTTTCCGGGTAACTTGAATTTCAACAACCAACTCAAGGTTATCAAGAAAGAAGGCGGCAAAATCTACGCCTGCCGCTTCGCCATGGCTGCCCTGTATGGCATGCGCGAAGCTGATATGATGGAAGAAGTACAACCTTTCCACCCCCTGGATGTGCTCGACTGCGTGATCGAGAATTGGCGGGCAGGCGCACTCGTGATCAACACCTGGACCGTCTAATTTGAAGGGCCGCTACGGTTTGCGCTCAGGTGTTGATTTATGAGTGTATAAGTATAACCCTGTCTGTGATTTGGCTAAGGTTGAAGCCACGGCCCGATCACAGGCAGGGTACAACTCGCGGCAACAACCAGCAAAAAGGCAAGATAAACAATTTTGGCTCCAGGGAGAGAATAATATGGCATGGCAGGAGATTCTTCTTGATCTGCAGAGTTTAGGCGCGCGGATTGAGGTTCCCATTGAGAGTCGAGGCCGGCGCGGCGGCGCCGGTCCCGCCGACAGCAAAGCCTTTATCCTGGCCGGAGTTGCGGCGATGGTGCCAACGCTGGGCGAGTTTGTGGCCCATTCCCCCTATGCGGTGGTCGAGGAGGGAGATGGTTACTGCTTGACGCACGAGGGGCAAACCTTAATGCCCATCCAGTTCCCCTCGACGCCGCGTTTTTATGAACTTAAAACCAAGGAGGGCATTCCTTATTGGAAGATTGCCCTACTGCACGGCCAGGATGTGCTGGCAACCACGGTTGTACAGCGCTGTATCCGCTGGCGTCACCCGCAGGAACGGTGCCAGTTCTGCGGCATCGAAAACTCCCTGGAGCGCGGCA
>CAZDMM010001063.1:0-2454 GCA_964505845.1 uncultured Caldilineaceae bacterium | reverse complement strand
TGCTTCCTGGGGCCGGCTGCTCTACCCGGCGTTGCCGGCTTTGAGTATTTTAACGACGTGGAGTCTGGCACAATTCAGTGGGTTAAGTGTCAAGCGTCAAGCGTCAAATGTCAAGCGTTACGTTTTACGTTTTACGCTTTACCGCTTACCGGCCCTTTTAGCCGGAAGCCTCTTTCTGCTTTCCTTGATCAGCCCGTTTTACTATCTGCGCGCTGCTTACGCCAAAACGCCGCTCATCAGCGAGGCCGAAATGCCGGCTGCAGGCGTGGAGCGGTTGGATTTTATTTACGATAACTCGCTACGGCTGTTGGGTTATCAGGTTGAAAAAACAAGCGTCCAACCCGGCGATTGGCTGCCGGTGACGCTCTATTGGCAGGCAATTCGGCCCATCGCCAAAAATTACAGCGTTTTTGTGCATTTGTTGGGCCGGGAAAATAAAGTGATTGGGCAGGTTAACACCTATCCCCAGGGGGGCAATTGGCCGACCAGTATGCTGGAGCCGGGCCGGGTGCTGAAAGACACCTATGTTGTGCCCATCGAGCCGGACGCAGCCGCCCCGGCCCTGATCCGGTTGGGGCTGGGGATTTTTGAGTTTGAGGACCCGGCCCGCCGCGCCAGGCCGGTAGTCAACGCTGCCGGGGCCCCGGTAGACGCTATTGTGGGCGCGATTCCGCTGCTGCCCCGGCAGTGGCCGGAGCTAAAACCGGCTCAACCAAGGCAGGTTGATTTTGGGGGGCAGATCCGATTAATCGGAATTGATCCGATTCGGGGCGAGGTCAAAGCCGGAACCCAGGTTCCCCTGGCCTTTTATTGGGAAACCCTGGCCCCGCCGGCCCAAAACCTGACCCTTTTTATCCACCTGGTTGACTCTGGCACAAACACTCAGGCAGCCGGCTTTGACGGCCCGCCCGACTTCCCCACGGCTTTCTGGCAGCCCGGTTACCGGCTGGCCGACGTGCGCCTGCTCAGCCTGCCGCAGAATTTACCCGCCGGCAATTATGAGGTGCAGGTTGGCTGGTACAACCCGGAGACGCTGGCCCGGCTGCCTTTGGGCAATGGGCCGGGGGATGTGCTGATTTTGTTGAGGATGAGGGTAGCGCCGAGGTGAGTGACCGGCTACGATTCGGGTTGACAGATTCAAGCAGTTTAAGAAGGTCTTCATATTTGATTTATATGGGGCGCTACAGCCCTCGCTCACCGCGAATGTAGGGCACGCCCAAAGCGGCCGGCGCGCCCAGGCGCTTTTTGGCGGCGGAGCGGGAGCCAATCACCAGGGCAATGATGGTCAGGATGTAGGGGGTCATCTGCAAAAAGAAGCCCCAGTTAGAGTTGATAAAGAGGGGGTTGGTAAACCCAAAGAGGGTTTGCGGCCCTTGCAAATCCAGGATAGCCCGGCGCAGCGCCCCAAACAGATAAGCCCCCATGGCGCAGCGAATGGGGTCCCACTGGGCAAAAATGACCAGGCCGATGGCAATCCAGCCCTGCCCGGAGGTGGTTTGAGAGCTGTACCAGCCCGGCGAAACCGACAGGCTGATGGTTGCTCCGGCCAGGCCGGCCAGACAGCCGCCTACAAACACATAAAAATAACGCAGCCCGTACACATTGAGGCCCATCGAGTCGGCGGCGGCGGGTTTTTCGCCCACGGCCCGCAAATGCATGCCGGGCCGAGTTTTGTAAAGATAGTACCAGGCCAGGGGGGTCAACAGATAGCCAAAATAAACCAGCAGGCTGTGCTCTTCAAAAAAGATGGGGCCGATGACCGGAATAAAGGCCAAACCCGGAATATCAAAATTGGGGATCAGCGGTGGAGTTTTGCCGGTCAAGCCTTCGCCAAATACCAAAGCCAGGCCGGTTCCCAAAAAAGTCAGGGTTAGCCCGCTGACCACCTGATCGGCCTGAAAATGAATGGTAACTACGCCGTGCAGCAGGCTTAAAACCCCGGCGGCCAGCATCGCCACCACCAGGCCCAGCCAGGGGTTGCCGCTGGCCAGCGAGGTGCTAAAGCCAGCCATGGCCCCCAGCAGCATCATGCCTTCCAGGCCCAGGTTTAATACCCCGGAGCGCTCGGCCAAAACTTCGCCGATGCCGGCAAAAAGCAGAATGGTGCCTGTGGCCAGCCCGGCGTGGAGAATAATGATAGGGTCCATAGCGGCTCTAATCCTTCCACAATGACATAATAAAGTGTTACAGGTGACGGCTCCTTACGTTTTACGCTTCTCGCCTCACCAACCGAATCTTGTAGCGCAGCAGAACATCGCTGCTGATAACCATGAACAGGATAATCCCTTGCAGCAAAAACGACAGCCCGGAAGGCTGAATCTCCCGCCCGGCCACAATCAGCGCCCCAAAGAGGATAGACACCGGAATCACCGCAAAGGGGTTCAACTTGGCCAACCAGGCCACAATAATACCGCTAAAACCATACCCCGGTGAAATCCGCTCTTGCAGGCGATG
>CAZDMM010001062.1:0-2455 GCA_964505845.1 uncultured Caldilineaceae bacterium | reverse complement strand
CTGTCCAAAATTTTTGGTATTGTAGGGTAAGTTGGCAACTTGCCCCACCGAGTCGCCTAAAATTCTGGACGCACCAAAGGGAAGAATCCATCTTGACAAGCTAAAAGATTTGTTATATAATGCTAACACGCGTTAGTAACACGCGTTAGTCAAACCTATCTCTCCAAGAATTAACCAATGGCGGTCAAGCGTCGAGTGACAAGCCACCAAGTGGCCGAACATGCCGGGGTATCCCGTACCACCGTTTCTTTTGTATTGAATGAGGTGGAGAGCGCCCAGATTAGCCCAGAAACCCGGCAGCGGGTATTGCAGGCCGCGCGTGAATTAGGCTATGTCCCCGATGCGGCGGCTCGCTCGCTGGCCAGCGGCCAAACCCGGACGCTGGGCCTGGTTATTTGCCAACCCCCCGATCACATTCTCATTGATGCTTATCTGCCTCAGGTTCTCTACGGCGTCAGTGAAGTCACCCGTGAGCAGGGCTTCCGGGTGCTGGTTGAATCTGTTGAGGATGTGAGCCGGCCTGATGCCTACATAGATTTGGTGCGGGCCAAGCATATTGATGGAATTTTGCTGCACGGCCCGCGTTCTGATGATAGCCAGCTCCCCATCCTGGCGGCCGATGGTTTCCCTATTGTTTGCCTGGGCCGTTTTGATGGCGCGCCGGTTTACTTTGTGGACGCCAACAACCAGGGCGCCGCCGCTTGCGCCACGCAGCACCTGGTTAGCCTGGGGCATCAACGGATTGCTTGCATTACCAATTCTTCGCCGGAGTATATTGGGGCGGCCGAACGGCTGAGTGGTTATTGCCAGGCGCTCCAGGCGGCCGGTCTGCCTTATGATGAGAGCCTGGTCTGCTATGGTGATTTTGACCCGGAGAGCGGTTATCGAGCCATGCAGTCGCTTTTAGAGGTTCAACCTTTGCCTTCGGCCGTGTTTATTGCCAGTGATGTGGTGGCCCTGGGGGCTATGGCGGCTATCCACCAGCACGGCCTGCGTATTCCTCAAGATGTAGCCCTGGTCAGCTTTGACGATGTGCCGCTGGCCCGTTATATGCTGCCGCCTTTAACAACTATCCGTATGCCGGCGGTTGAGCAGGGCCGGCGCGGGGCGCACATGTTGATCAGCCTGATTAATGGCGAAGCCCCGCCGGAGAGACAGGTTTTTCTGGAAACAGAGTTGGTGGTCCGGCGCTCTTGTGGGGCCAGGTTGGGGTGAAGCGCCTTAACGGCTAAGGGACAAATGGGTGACAAATCAATAGGACTAAAGTACAATATAGGTATTGACAAACTTGTAGGACTATAGTATAATGGAAACGCTTCCGGGAAACGTTTCCGTAAAACAATGTAGTTTTTGTCAACACAACGAGGTTTGCGACGTGCCTACCACCATACACGATGTAGCCAAACGCGCTGGCGTTGGCATCGGTACGGTCTCCAGCGTCATCAATAATAGCCGCCCGGTGAATGATGCCACCCGCCAAAAGGTTTTGGCGGCCATTCACGAGCTTGATTTTGTCCCCAACCCCAGCGGGCGACGCCTGTCCATGGGCAAAACCCACACCCTGGGCATCATTATCCCTTTCTTTACCGGCTCTTCTCAGGTAGAACGGCTGCGCGGCGTGATGTCGGTGATTGCCAGCAGCGATTACGATATCAGCCTCTTCACCATCGAAACCGTGACCCAACGCAATAAAGTTTTGCAAACCGTGCCCCGGCGCGGCCGGGTGGACGGCCTCTTAATCTTCTCTATGACCCTGACTGACGGCGATGTGCGCCGCATCTTTCAGGAAGATATCCCCACCGTTTTGGTTGAAACAGCCCACCCGGATCTGCCCAGTATTTTTGTGGACGATATGTCGGCCGCCCGGTTAGCCGTAAATCATCTCATTGAATTGGGCCACTGCCGGATTGCTTACATCAGCGATTACCTGGATGATCCCTTTGGAACCTTCAGCCGCAACCGGTACGCCGGCTATCAACAGGCCCACGAAGAGGCCCATCTGCCCATTTACCCGCATTATCTGCGCCAGGGCGACCACAGCCGGGCTAATGGACGCCGGATGGCGTTGGAGTTATTAAACCTGCCAGACCGCCCTACGGCTATTTTTGCTTATAGTGATGAGTTTGCCCTGGGCGTTTTGGATGCGGCCACCGAACTTAACTTAAACGTGCCCCGTGATTTATCCGTCGTTGGGTATGATGATATTGAACTGGCCCATTTTGCTCAATTAACCACGATTCGACAGCATCTCTTTGACTCAGGTGTGCAAGGGGTAGAGTTGTTGCTCGACGTCATCGAAAACCCGGTTTCCCTACCGGTGCAACTTCAACTTCCCACCGAACTGATTGTACGCCAAACCACCGCCTCACCTGCTGAGTCAGCCCATGAAAATAGTAGGCACTGAGGGCACGGCGAACATTCCTGCAAACTCTTTGAGTTCCCTTAGTTCCTATAT
>CAZDMM010001061.1:0-2459 GCA_964505845.1 uncultured Caldilineaceae bacterium | reverse complement strand
GGCCGGGAGGTAAAGCCGGGCTAGTTGTCGGGTCTACGGTCAGGTTATTGCTGGAGCGGCCACTGCCGTTCACCAGGCGCAAGGTGACCGCGCCATCCTGGCCGGGGTTGACTACGTAAACGCCCAGCCGGGGCAAAATTGCTTCCATCGTTTCCAGGTAGAGGCGATAGAGGGTGATGTCCTGGCCGTAAATGCGGCTATTGGTCTCGAACTCAGCCAGCACGCTTTCGAAGGCCTGCGCCGCCCCCCTGGCCCGGTTCACCGTTTCACTGCGGTAGGCGTTGGCTCCGGCGATGACACGTTGGGTCTGGCCGCGGGCTTCGGGCAGCAGGCTGTTGGCGTAACCCTGCGCTTCGTTGATGGCGCGTTCTCGGTCCTCGCGGGCGCTGGACACGGCCACAAAGGCGTCGGCCACCTCGTCGGGCGGAAAGGCTTTTTGCAAGTTGACATTGACCACGACCAGGCCGCTCTGGTAACTGTCGAGGCTGGTCTGGATCTGGTCGCGGATGATCTCTTGCAGGCGCTGCCGGTCGGTGGTGAGGATGTTGTCAACCGGCAGGCGGCCGGCTAGTTGGACGACGGCGTCGCGGGTCACATCGCGCACCAGTTGATAGACCGGCTCATCAATGTTAAACAAGAAATCGCCCGGTTGGTTGACCTGGTACTGCACCACCACCTCAAAGTCGACGATATTCGTATCGCCGCTGAGCACCTGGAGCTTGGAGGGGGGTTCAGGGTGATCGTGGTCCTCCTCAGGTTCAAGCACGCCCACCACTTCACGGCGCACCTGGCTGACGTTGACGATGTCTACCTGATCGAAGGGGCGCGGCAGGGCGTAATTGAGGCCTTCCGGGGCGCGCGGTTGTATCACCGCCCCAAAGCGCCGGACCACGCCGGCTTCGCCGGGCCTGACCACGTAAATTCCTGACAACAGGTAGACCCCCAGGGCCAGTCCCAACCCGGCCCAGGCCAGGCGGCGTAAAGGCAAGCCGGCCAAGGCCGCTTTGAAATCATCGGTGGGCGACGCGCCGTCGCCGCTCAACGCCAGGCGAAACAGTCGCCAGCCAGCAGCCAGCAGCCTCATCAGCCCGTGGCCCAGGCGATTGAGGAGGGGTTGCTCCCCGGTTGGGTTGTCCGAGCCGGCCGAGGGGGGTGGTTGTTCCGTCACAGGCGGTATTTGGTCTTGATGTTTGTCGTCCATTGTTCGCTCCTAACGGTTGATGGCTGCTTCGCCGGTTGCTTGATCGGTGGAGACCTGTGGCGCTTCGGGCGGACCAGGCGGGTTTAGATATTGCAGGAGGGGCGAGTCCATGGGTAAGACCAGGGTTGTGTCCTCGTCGGCAAAGGCTTTGTAAGATTCCAGGGTGCGTAAGAAGCGATAAAATTCAGCGTCCTGGCCATAGGCTTCGGCGTAGATGCGGATGGACTCGGCGTCGGCCTCACCCCGAATGGTCTGGGCCTGCTGTTCGGCTTCGGCCAGCAGAGTGGCTTTTTCGGTGTCGGCCTTGGCCCGAATAATGGCCGCCTGCTCGGTGCCTTCGGAGCGGAACTGCCGGGCAATGGCTTCGCGCTCGGCCCGCATGCGCTGGAAGACGCTGGCCTGATTGGCTTCGGGGAAGGTCAGCAGCCGCAGGCGCACATCGGTGATGGTAAAGCCGTACTGGCCGGCCCGGCCGGCGGTGGCCTGGGTGACGGCAGCCAACATGTCCGGCAGTTGCATGGTCTCGGCCTCGGTCGTCACCAGTTCGTTCAAAGGCACCTGGCCTAAAGCCACCCCCATTTCAGAAGCCAAAATATCGGCCAGGCGGGTTTCGGCCCCGCTAATGTCGCCTACCGCTTTGAGAAATTGCAGCGGGTCGGTCACGCGCCAGGTGGTATAGGCCTCGATGACGATATTTTTCTTATCCTGGGTCAAGAGTTCGATCTGGGGCAGGTTGTAAATTTGCAGTTGATTGTTGATCGTCTGCACGCTCTCGATGGGATCGGGCAGCTTCAGATACAGGCCCGATTGAGTGATGGCCCGCACCGGGTTGCCAAACTGAGTCACAATGGCGTACTCGGTCGTGTCAACGGTAAAAAAGATTAAATTGACCGCAACGAAAGCGATGACAACGCCGGTAATAAGCAATGTACGTAGAATTTTCATAACTATTCCTCCATTTTGGTTAAATCGATTGATTACACTGACCCAATGCATTGGGCCATGGCCTGATATTGTTTCCTCACAAACATCGTCCAAGTGTCGAGGCTACAGAAGTTTTCAAAAAAGAGCGTCGGGAGAAAGTACGTCTGTACATCTTTGCCACCTTCACCTCAAGGCGCCAGGGGGGAAGTTTGGGAGGTGTTGCCATTTGTAAACCACAAATCAGTGCCGGCCAGTTGAATGGCCGGGTCTACCAGGTATTTCTTGAGGCCCGGCAGGACTTGCTCGACCGCTTCCAGGTAGAGCCGGGTGCGGG
>CAZDMM010001060.1:0-2465 GCA_964505845.1 uncultured Caldilineaceae bacterium | reverse complement strand
TAGTTGAAACGTTTCAACGCCGCCGGGTAGACGCCATCATCGTTACTTCCTCACGGGTGGGCAGCCTGTACAGCTCACAATTAGACCAGATTCAAGTGCCCATTGTTTTAATCAACAACCAGGAGACAGGTGAATTTCTCTATTCGGTGGCGGTGGATGATTTGCAGGGGGCGCAGTTGGCGGTTGAACATTTGATTGCGCTGGGGCACCGCCGGATTGCCTATGTGGGGGCGGTAGACCGCCCCAAATCTAACGAGCGGCGCCTGGCCGGTTATCGCTGCGCCCTGGAAGCAGCGGGAGTCAATTTTGATTCTGCCCTGGTGTTGGCTCCCCCGGCCTACGATGACCTGGAACGGGGCGCCAGCGCCCTGGAGACCCTGCGCGCCAGCGAGGCCACGGCCGTGTTCTGCTACAATGATCAAACTGCCATAGGTTTGTTGATTGCCTGTCGCCGGCGTGGCTTGAGTGTGCCTGCTCAAATAAGTGTGGTTGGCTTTGACGATATTGAGCCAGCTTTGTATACTACTCCTCCCCTGACTACTATTCACCAACCCCGTACCCAACTAGGTCAACTGGCGATGCGTATGACCCTGGACTTGCTCAATGGTCAGGATGTTCAAGACCAGGTGTTGCCCTGCGAATTGGTAGTACGCGAGTCGACGAGCCGTTGTCTGCGCAATTGAATAAAAACTAAACATTTCAAAGAGGCGATTCTGTCTATGACGACAAAAATTAATCTTGGCCTGATTGGCGCCGGCCGGATTGGCCGGGTTCACGCCGAAAACATCAGTTATCGTATTCCGGCTGCGCAGATTAAGGTGGTGGCTGACGTGTTTTTAGAAGCAGCCCAAAAATGCGCCGCCGACTACCACATCCCCACAGCAGTTCAAGACCCCCAACAAATCTTTGCTGACCCGCAGATTGACGCCGTCATCATCTGCTCCAGCACCGATACCCATGCTCAATTTATTGAACAGGCCGCCAGAGCGGGCAAACACATCTTTTGTGAAAAGCCTATCGCCCTAGATTTAGCCAAAATTGACCAGGCGCTCTCAGCCGTAGCCGAGAGCGGCGTCAAATTACAGATTGGCTTCAACCGGCGCTTTGACCCTAATTTTAAACAGGCCAGGGATACGGTAGCGGCCGGTAAAATTGGCGTTCCGCACCTGGTGCGTATCACCAGCCGAGACCCCGCCCCGCCCCCGCTGGAGTATGTTAAAGTCTCCGGCGGCCTCTTCCTGGATATGACCATTCACGATTTTGATATGGCCCGCTATCTCATCAATGATGAGGTGGAAGAAATTTATGCGGCCGGCGCGGTTTTGGTTGACCCGGCCATCGGCGCGGCTGGAGATGTGGATACTGCCGTTGTGACCTTACGTTATGCCGGGGGCGCTGTCGGCGCTATTGATAACAGCCGCCGGGCGGTCTATGGCTATGACCAGCGGGTTGAAGTTTTTGGCTCGGCGGGAGTGGTGGTGGTTTCTAACAATACCGCCCATAATGCTGTTTACAGCAATACCGAAGGCGTTCATTCTGCCTTGCCGCTCTACTTTTTCCTGGAGCGCTACACCGAGGCTTACGTGGCCGAGCTAAAAGCGTTTATTGACTCGATTCAGCAAGACGCCCCGCCGCCGGTCTCCGGGCTGGATGGGCGGATTCCGGTGGTGATGGGGTTGGCCGCCTGGAAATCCTACCGGGAAAATAGGCCGGTCAAGTTGAGTGAAATCTCGTAAGAAAAGGAGGGAGTAAATGGCCCAAGCCACGATAATCTCTCAAAGTTTCAAGACTTGGACCCAAATTCGGGCCAGATTGGCAGATTATCCCGAAGTTGTTGTCCTGATTGGCTTTCTGATTTTGTTCCTAATTTTCACTTTTCGAGCAGAAAACTTTCTCACCCTCGTATCACTGACCAACATCCTGACTATCGCCAGCATCAAGGGCATTTTTGTGGTCGGCGTGGCGATGCTGATGATTTCAGGAGAATTTGACCTATCAGTGGGGTCAACGCTGGCTGTGGCGAGTTATGTCTTTGCCTTGACCCTGGAAGGCGGTGTGTCGCCGCTTCTGGCGATGCTGCTGGCTCTGGGAGTTAGCGCTCTGCTGGGGTTAATCAATGGATTAATCGTTACGAAAACAGGCATCCCTTCTTTTATTACCACGCTTGGTACCCTGCTGGCTTATCGAGGTATTGCCCGCGCCCTGGGTGGTGGTGATTTTGCCCGTTATTCGGGCGAGAAACCATTCCTTTTTACAGTTTTAAATGGCGAATTTGAGTCCATCAATCAACTGGGAACCCCGGCTGGGAATGCTAGCTTAGCAATCCTCTGGTTTCTGCTTTTTGTTGTTATAGCCGCCCTGGTAATGAGCCGGACCCGTTATGGGAATTGGGTCTATGCCACCGGCGGTAATCGGGACGCGGCCTTGGCTCAAGGCGTACATACTAAATTTGTCGTTGTCAATAA
>CAZDMM010001059.1:0-2468 GCA_964505845.1 uncultured Caldilineaceae bacterium | reverse complement strand
ACTCCACATAGCGGGCCAGGCCGGCGTCGAGCCGGTAGACTAAATCTTTGGGCACACCGGCCAGATGAGCCAGCCGGCGCGGGGTGAGCCGCTGACCGGTGGTCAACTGGTACTTGCCCAGCAGTTTGGTGATGCGTCCTTTGGTGGTTAATTCAGGCATAATAGCACATTTGTTCTATTTAAGGTGTATTATACCGACTTTTGTCGCCTTGTCAAGACAGATAATAGAATTAAGCGCCACTTAAAACAGCAACTCGCCATTTGTCTGCTTGTGGTTCCAGTTAACGTTCTATTAACTACAGCGATAATCAGCGCTTCGGTGATTCAACCTTGCCCCGAAACAGAATTGCCTCCCCGTCCGGTCACTTTTTGACGCTGCCCAAGTATACTCAAGGGTATGAAAACGAAGAAAAGTGAAACCAAACGAACTCGCCCCAGAAGTCCGAATAACAAGACCACGACCGGATTTCGGATTACTGACAAGCTGTGGGCGGCCTTGCAACCGACGTTGCCGGTTCAGGTGAACACCCACCGGTTTGGAGGTGGACGACCTCGGGTGCCAGACCAGAGGTGTGCGGATGGGATTTTCTATGTGTTGCGAACCGGTTGCCACTGGAAAGCTCTGGATCAAACCGAGTTGTGTGCCGGTTCGACCGGCCATGAACGGTACCAGGAATGGGTCGAGGCAGGGGTCTTTCTGAAGTTGTGGCAAGCCGGGGTCGAGCAGTTTGACGAACTCAAAGGGATCGACTGGGCTTGGCTGAGTATGGATGGAGCGATGACCAAAGCCCCTCTGGGCGGCGAAGACACCGATCCTAACCCCACTGATCAAGCTAAAAGCGGGGTCAAACGCAGTGTGTTGCCCGAAGGGCAGGGAGTGCCGGTAGGCTTGGCGGTGGAAGGAGCCAATCGGCACGATATGAAACTGGTTCGCCCAACCCTGGAAAGCCTCGTAGTTAAACGCCCTGAACCAGCCTGGAGCAACCGCACAGCATATGCATGGACAAAGCCTACGATTTTTCAGGAAGTCCGTGATATTTTGGCCGATTTCTACGTATCCTGATCCACTGGGAGAAAAAACCTAAAAATTACCTCGCCTTTTTGTATTTCGCTTGTGCTCTCATCGCTTTCCGGGCGGCTGGGTTATTCGGATAGGCCCTAATTCGACCCATGACTGCCGTCGCCACTGCTCAGAGACAGGTTGTACGGCAGAACATTTGGCTATTCATGCTCACATGGCCGAAAGTTCAAGAACAAGCCCAGATAGGCATCCTCAAGAGTGGGTTCGACGGGTTGGGCCGGGTGATGATGCACCGGCGGCACACCCACCACCCGGAATTGGGTAGCGTGAGGGAGCTGCACCGATGAAGAGGCGGTTGAGGCGATAATCGGTGTGGTCGAGGGCGAGATAGAGGTGCAAAGGCCAGGCGAACGGCCAGCGCTGCACGGCAAAATCGCCAAACAGGGCCAGGCTCAGCCAAACAAGTGTGACCCATAGCCGCTCGCTGCTCGGCTAAAATGGTCTGCCAGGGTTCGTTGCAGGCCATTGTGGTGCGAAAGCCAAAATGTTGGCCGGCATTCATATGGCGGGCTTCACGGATCAAGTCTTCTCGGGCCGTGATCACCTGGCGATAGCCGCCGTCATAAATGTCGTAAATGAGGCGGGGCAGCTCTCGGTAAGCGCCGTACTGAACAAAAAAGCCGAAGTCGGCTACGGTAAAGGGAAAAGAAAACGGTTCGCCCGTGAGAGGATGGGGTGCAGTCAACACCACCGGCGCTGCTTTCAAACGCTCGATCACCTGCTTATACGCCGCCTCCAGGTCGGGGTAGGCTGCCGGGCGGGCGAGCCATCAAGGTCAGCGACGTGATTGATCGCGCTTCAATCTATCTACCGGCTGACCCCACCCAGCGTGCCGCCCAGCTCAACTCTTTGCTGATTGCCAAAGACCAGGGGGAGGAGTCCACTTTTCTGTACGCACTGCTGACAAGTCAGGCCGAGGCAGGTTTAACCACTTTTTGATTGTGGGCCAGCTAAAACCCGTCTACCGCTCAATCGCCCGTTGCCATAAGCCCTGCTTGGCCAGATAATGCACCAAGCCGATTTGCCGGTCCCGTTCAGCCCGCCGCTGCTGCCATTGCGGCACCTCCAGATCGGTCAGGTCTTTCGGGGCGGTTGACCCGTGGGGGTCTGATCCTTCGGGTCTGCCGTCGCCGGACGGCGTTAACCAGTTTCATTACAACTGGGCGGAGAAGGGGCAATCTGTGACCAGTTTTGCCCAAAAAAGCCCTATCTCGTTGCATAACTTGACCGTTATCCCCCTAAAAACTGGCCCCTATTGATGTTAACTCAGTTCCCGTCCTCAGCAGAGTCGTAACAAAGCAGACAAAGGATTGCCACAAGGCAGGAAGCATTCTAGAGCCTCCCTCTCAATAACCCCTCATTTCACTAGAGCGAACAAGTTTGCTTA
>CAZDMM010001058.1:0-2471 GCA_964505845.1 uncultured Caldilineaceae bacterium | reverse complement strand
CACGCCCGGTTTGAGGCGATAGCCGTGCCCGGCCTCGTCAACCAGCCAGGCCACCACCGGAGAACTGGGCAGGAGGACGGTATCCACCTCGGGCGGCAGGTTGTCCAGCACCGTTTTGAGCGTTTGCTGCCACAGGGCCACCGAGGCCGGGCGGTCGCTGCGCTGCACCTTCATGGCGTGCTCAATGGCCTGGGACACGGCTCGGGTCAGGCGCGGGTTGAGCCGGTCGGGCGGCTCAAAAACGGCTTCCCCGGCAGCCAGGCTGACGCTATCGGGCGGCTTTTGGCCTGTCAAAATGGCGTACAGGGTTGCGCCCAGGGCGTAAATATCGGAAGCCGGGGTGGTGCCGCTGCCGGTGTACTGTTCCGGCGGGGAAAAGCCACTGGTCACGCCGCGGGCCCCGGTGTCGGTCAGGCTGTCGTCGCGGCTCACTTTGGCAATGCCAAAATCTACCAGCACGGCCCGGCCGGCCGGCGTCACCTTGATATTTTGGGGTTTAATGTCGCGGTGGATGATGGGCGGGCTTTGCCCGTGCAGGTAAGCTACGGCGTCGCACACCTGGATGAGGTAATCCAGGGCCTGCCGCTCGCTCAAAGGCTGGCCGCGGCGGGTGACCATCTCCCACAAATCCTGGCCTTCGATAAAATCCATCACCAGATATTGGCGGCCTTCGCTGCTGAAATGATTGATGACTCGCGGCAGGCCGGGGTGATGCAGCCGGGCCAAAATGCGAGCTTCCTGTTGAAACTGGCGCGTGCCTTCGGGGGTTTGAAAGAAATTCTCTTTGATGGCCACCGTAATATCCAGGGTCATGTCATACCCCCGGTAGATGGCCCCCATGCCTCCCTGGGCCAGCAGCCCTTCGATGCGGTAACGGTTTTCCAAAATCGTATCGGTTGGTAAGGTCATACCTTTTTCCTTCTCTGTTCATCGGAGAGCCTGGTATAATTGGCTGTACCTACTACTGTCAACGAATTGCTTCGCAAAACGAATAAACGAATGGAAACACCCCTATTCGTTTATTCGTTGGCCATTCGTTGACAGTTTAGGCCGCAATCTTGAATTAGGCCAGGCTCTCTTTTAGCCACCATTAAAGCTATGGTAGCATAAGCTAAAGATTTTTCCTAAATCGCCAGCCGGTGGTTGAGTGATGATTCGGTCAACGGGTGAGCGTAGAGCAAGCGTAGAATGAATAAACATTATACCGAATTTAGTTTGTGTAACGGCGGTAAGAGCAGAATCAGCAGAATGAGAGAATAAGAATTCTTCAATTCTGCTAATTCTGCTCTGACCTGTACCGCGTCCTCCGCGCTTCGACTAGGGCAACCATCCCATTGACGCCAGGGCCATAAGAAATTATACTGGTGAGTGTTAATTGTCCTTTAAAAAATGGAGATTGATGACACACCCACCTACCACCCCTACCCTCTCACTCAAACTCACGCTGTCGGCGGCGGCGCTGACTTTTGCGGCGGCGGCGGTTATGCTGATTATTTTTGCTAGCTCGGCGGCCACGGCCACCGGCAGCGCGCCGGCCCTGGCGGTATCGCTGGTGGCCGGGCCAAACACCGGATTAATGACGCCGGGCGAGCAGCGGTGGTTCCGCTTTACGCCGGAGGGCGGCGGCCACCTGGAAAAATCGCTCACCCTCATGTTTACCCCCGATAACGGCCGGCGGGCTGCGCAGGTACAGCTCCAGCTTTTTGAGGAGAACCAGGTGTTCTCCGGCAGCATGGCTAATTTTGGGGCCGGCCAGGTGGTCTCCCGCGACGGCAACCCCGAAACGGGCGAACTATTGTGGACAGGCTGGCTGTTTGGGCAGCAAAACTATTACGTCCAACTGTTGAACGGCAGCGACGCCGCCATTGACTACTGGCTCTTCACCGATAATGTGAGCAGCTATGCCCTGGGCAGCCCGGCGGCTCCACCCACCCCCGCGCCGGCGGCGACCCCCACCGCTCTTCCGGCCGGCCAACCGGCGGCTGACCCGTCGCCTTTTTTGACTGCGGCGGGCGCTCGCGGCCATTTGCCGCCGCACACTACCCACTGGTACAGCCTCAACCGGAGCGACGCGCCGGGGGAGGGTCAATTTGTGGATTTGAGCTACACCCTCTTTTTTACCCCGGAGGATGGCAGCCGCGGGCCACGCGTCAACTTTAAATTATTCCCGGCCCAGGCGGTGGAACAGTGGCAGCGCGGCCAGGCGGCGGAGCTGGTCAATTTTGGGGCTGGGGCGCTCGTCTCCCGCGACGGCGACCCCAACACCGGCGAGCGCGTCTGGCAGGGGGTGGTTTTGAAGCACGATACCTACCGTTTGGCGGTAGAGAACCAGAGCGATGCGCCCATAGATTATTGGCTGTTTGAAGGGGATATTTATCATCCCAACTGGCAGCCGTAAGCAGGGTATAGGGTCTGTCCAGAATTTTAGGCGATTCTGTCCATAGGATACCCTTGCGGTATGGGGACAAGTT
>CAZDMM010001057.1:0-2490 GCA_964505845.1 uncultured Caldilineaceae bacterium | reverse complement strand
CGCCAAGCGCCGCGGGATGGTGGGGTGTTGGTTTTGGTGGCGCGCCGGCCCCGGACCGATGAGCGGGAAATCCTGGAACAGGCGGAACTGAATGTGAGCGACGGCCTGGTGGGTGACAATTGGAAAGCGCGCGGCAGTTCCCGCACGGTGGATGGCTCGGCCCACCCGGAGATGCAGCTTACCCTGATGAACTCTCGGCTGATCAGCCTGATTGCCCAGGAGCGGGAGCGGTGGGCTTTGGCCGGGGATCAATTATTTGTTAACCTGGATTTGAGCGCGAGCAATGTCCCACCCGGCACACAATTGGCTCTCGGTTCCGCCGTGATCGAGGTGACCGGCCAGCCCCACACCGGCTGCCAAAAATTTGCCGAGCGCTTTGGCACGGATGCGCTGAAATTTATCAATTTGCCGCTGGGCCGGCAGTTGCAACTGCGCGGCATCAATGCCAGAGTGGTGCAATCTGGGGTGATTCGCGTGGGTGATGTGGTGAGGAAGGTGTAAGGTGTAGCGTTGCGTCGGGATTGAAATACAGATATATGGTAGCAAACCGATGAAGAATTTATCACCAGAAAATTGCCGTAAATGTATTGAGCTTTTACTTGATAAGTCGGCACTAGGGCGTGATCGTGTAGTCGCATCTGACAGTTTGATGTACTGCAATACTGAGGAGGCTAAGGCCGCGCTTTTCCAAGTTATCATAGATGAAAGCGAAGTGGAGTATATGCGGGAAGAAGCTTCCGGCACACTCGGTACACTGTGGGCTGAATCTGAAATTGATTATGAACGAATTATAAAGATTCCATTACTATTTCTGGATGAAGTAATTCTTGATTTCGATTCATACGGTATCAAGTTAGATAAGGAAAAGCTTGGGGATAAGAGAGATTTATTTGAAGAACGCTATAAAAGTAAATCATTTATAACCTAATTTTTCAAATCCTGATATGACCGAACCCAAAATCCTCTATCAAATCGAAGAGCGCATCGCTCGCATCACCCTGAACGCGCCGGAGCAGCGCAACGCCTTGACCTACGCCATGGTGCGGGAGTTGATCGCGGCCCTGCGCCAGGCCGAGGCCGACGACTCGGTGCGGGTGGTGCTGTTGAGCGGGGCGGGCAAACATTTTTCGGCGGGCGGCAATTTGCAGGAGTTCGCCGCCGAGATTGACCATCCGGCCTTTGCCCACTGGCAAAGCGGCGACCTGTGGGAAGAGTTGTTCATGCTCATCCCCCGGATGACCAAGCCGGTGGTGGCCTCGGTGCGGGGTTATGCCCTGGCCGGCGGCTGCGGCCTGGCTGCGCTGTGCGATCTGACCCTGGCCTCCGAAGAGGCCAAATTCGGCCTGACCGAGATCAACATCGGCCTGTTCCCGCTGATTGTGCTGCCGGCGGTGCGCCGGGCAATCGGCGAGAAGAAGGCCCAGGAACTCGCCCTGACCGGCGCCATCATCGAGGCGGCGGAGGCGGGCCGCATCGGCCTGGTCAGCCGGGTAGTGCCGGAGGCGGAGCTGGATGAAGCCGCCCTGGCCCTGGCCCGCGACCTGGCGGCGAAGAGTCCCCAGGCGCTCCACCTGGGCAAGCGTCTCTTCTGGGATACTGCCGGCATGACCTACGAGCAGGCTCTCTCGCACGGGCGGAGCATCCGGGTCAATTATATGCTCAGCGAAGAGTTGCGCGAGGGCATCGCCGCGTTTAAAGAGAAGCGCAAGCCGGAGTGGTGAGTAAAAATAGTCCACAGATAAACACGGATTGACACAGATTTCTAGATTTTTATTTCTTAATTCTTATTTTTATCTGTGTTAATCTGTGCGCTTCGCGTCTGTGGACCTGTAGGAGAAATCAATGCCCGACCGTTACTTTGAAGAATTTGAAATGGGCCAGCGTTGGGTGACGCGGGGCCGGACGCTGACCGAGGCCGATATTGTCAACTTCTCCGGTCTCAGTTCCGATTTTCACCCACTCCACGTGGACAAGGAGTACGCCGCCGCCACCCGCTTTGGGCAGCGCATCGCCCAGGGTTTTTTGGTGATGGCGATGGCCACCGGCATGGTCCCCGCCGACCCGGAAAAGTGCGAGGCCCTCTACGGGGTGGACAAATTGCGCTTTCTGCGGCCCACCTTCATCGGCGATACGGTTCACCTGGAAATGGAGGTGACCAGTCTGAAAGAGCGCTCCGACCATTCCGGCGTGGTGGAGTTCAAATTTGAGATGGTCAATCAGCACGGCAAGCCGGTGCTGGCCTGTAGCTATCAATTGTTGATGTATAAGCGGCCCGCAAGCTGAGATTCGTCGTGCGTCTAGTCTTGCCAAAAGTTAACCTGATGTTTCACGTGGTGCGCCGCTAGGGGGCCTTCGGCTCTGGTGCGTAGAATAACGGAACACGCACCACGCACTACAAACTAATGAGATGTGATTAATTTAAGAGGTAACAATGTCCAAAGTCCAACTCAAAGAATTAGCCTACGTCCGTTCGGGGGATAAGGGGGATGT
>CAZDMM010001056.1:0-2496 GCA_964505845.1 uncultured Caldilineaceae bacterium | reverse complement strand
CGGGCCGCCTCCGGCCCCAGGCCCACCGCCCGCATGCGCAGGCCAAAGGCGGTGCGGGTTAACACAAACCAGAGCAGGGCGATGATGACCACCGCCAGGATAAAACCCAGGTGCAGCCGGGAGCGCGGGATCAGCTTGGGGAAAATGGCTGCGGCGGCAATCTCCGGCGATTGGGGCCACTGCGAGATAGGGTCGCGCCAGGGGCCGTTGAGCAGGGCGCTGACGATGAACAGCGCCACCGAGTTAAGCAGCAGGGTCGTCACCACCTCGTCAATGGCCAGTTTAACCTTCATCAGGGCCGGAATCAACGCCCACAGCACCCCGGCCAAAAAGCCGCCCCCCAGCATAAGCGGGATGGCCAGCCAGGGTGAGACATCCTTCATTTGCAGGCCGATGGCCGTGGCCGCCACCGCCCCGGCGTAAAGCTGACCCTCCGCCCCGATGTTCCAATAGCCGCCGGCAAAGGCAAAGGTTACGGCGGCGCCGGTCAACAGCAGCGGCGTCGCTTTGACCAAAACCTCGATGGCGCTGACCCGGCTGGAGAGCGGGTCAATTAAGAAATAATAGTAGGCTTCCAGGGGGTTAGCCTTAACCAGGATGACCAGGGCCGCGGTCAAGACAAAGGTAACAACGACAGCCGCCACCGGCAGCAGCGGCCGCACCCACACTGGCGCAGGCAAACGTTCAATTTTTAGGCCCATCACGCTTATCCTTTGGTGTACTGCTGAAGTGTAATGCCCTTCGCTTATATAAGTGACCAGAAAAGTTTTTTTCAACCAATTTGGCGGAGATTAGGAGATAGGGGGATAAGAAATAAAGGGGAAAATCCCCTAATCTCCCAATCCCCGCGAGAACTTTTCGGGAGGATGATGTCATCGGTTTTCTGTGGCGCCGGCCTGCTCCAGCAGCCGCACAATTTCGGTGTAGCCGCGCTGCCGGGCGTGCCGGAGGGGAGTGACCCCGTCCTTATCGGGCAGGTTGACATCCGCCCCATGCTCAATCAACAGTTGGACAATTTGCTGGTGGCGAGGCCCGCCATCGCTCAGGATAATGGCCTCCAGCAAGGCGGTCCAACCCAGGTTGTTGACGTGATTGACGTTGATTTTGGTGCGGGTGAGCAGATCTCGCACCACTTCCACGTGGCCCCGTTCCGAGGCCGGAATCAGGGCCACTCCGCCAAAGCGGTTGGTCAGGGTGGGGTCGGCCCCGGCCTCGATGGTGAGCTTGAGGATGTCTAATAAGCCCTCGGCCCCGGCGTATAAAAAGGGGTTGTCCAGGCGTTTATCCCGGATGTTAACGTCGGCCCCGGCTTGGAGAAGAGCCTTGACGGTTTCGGGGCGGCGGCCATGCGTGGCGGCCAGTACCGGCGTGCGGCCCCGCTCATCCTGACCGTTGATGTTGGCCCCGGCTTGCAGCAAGCGCAGCACGGTAGCGGTGTCGCCCTGTTCGGCGGCGGTTATGAGTTCTGCGGTCATAGTTTTCTGGTCCGTTGGTTGGGTGCAGCCCAGGATAAGCAGCCCCAAAATTAAGATGAGAAAATAATTATAGGTCATCACCATAAATCTCTGGGTAAAGTTTAGCTTTACATTCCGGGCAAATGCCGTGGCTAAACTCTACCTCGGCATGCTGGCTCAGATACACCTCAACCTGCTGCCAATAGCCCCGGTCGTCTCGAATTTTTTTGCAGTTGGCGCAGATGGGTAACAGGCCCCTTAATATTTTGATCTTATGCATGGCCTCCTCAAGCTGTTTTTTCTCCAGCAGCAGCTTGTTATGCTCGGTGGTTAATAGGTCGCTGAACCACTGCCGGGATAATTCCAAGCCGTAAGCCAGGATCGAAACAAACAGGAAAGAAGCCAGAAAGCGGATGCTGACCGGCAAATTGTAGGTGTAAATTTGAAGCTGAAATGGATTAATTAACAAAATAGCCAAAATGCCTAAAAAACCGCTGACCCCCAGCATCCCCTCAAGCTTGCCCAGGAAAAAGAAGAGCAAGAGAGGAACCCCATAGAGCCAGTACAGCACGGTCCCCTCGCCGGCCCCAATGGCTACCTCCCACAAAAGGCTCACCGCTAACAGGGCCAGGCCCACCCGGTAAATAGACAAATCTACGTCAAGTTTGTAGAGGCCAATGAAACAAGCTACCAGGATAGCGCCAATGACCCCATCAAGCACCAATTCGGCTATATCACCTTCCACGTAATCGGTAATTGAAAAAGCGATAATGATCGGCAGGCCAAAGAGCACGCACAAAGTGAAAAACAGGCGCCTGCGATTCCTGTCGCTGCGGGCGATATCCAGGCTTGGAACAGGGTGACTCATCTAAAAATTTCCCACAAAAGACCTATCTTTCCAATAACTCAACCTCAAAAGTTCTTAACAAATCCGTTTTTTGGCTCATCGTTATAATCCACATTAAGCGCCAGTCAAACCCTTTTGAGATTAGACTCTATCGGGAATAAGACGAAAGCCAGGTGACAGGCACTTCTGAACGCT
>CAZDMM010001055.1:0-2501 GCA_964505845.1 uncultured Caldilineaceae bacterium | reverse complement strand
CGGCCAAAAATCTTCCACCATTCGCTGTCGGTTCGCTCCAGCAGGTTATCGGTAAAGACTTCAAACAGCACGCCTCGATTCTTGGGCAGCGCCTCCTCGCGGTGCTTGGCAATCTGGGCAAACATATAGAGCGCCAGCGGTGTTTGGGCCAAATCTTCCAGTTGGGGGTCATTATAAATTTCACGGGCCACTTTACGGCCCTGCTCGGCCCGCAAATAATTCACCAAAAAAGTTTCAATATCTTCGCCGGAGAGACGCTGCAGCAGGGTGTTCCGAAAGCCGGACAGGGCGGTGTAATCCTGCAAACGGCAAGAGATCACAAAACGATGGTGGGCATATTTGCCGATAAAGCGGTTTAACTCGGTGCGAGTTTGCGTTTGAAACGGCATTTCATTCAGGCCGTCCATCAAAAACAGAATGGTGTAGATGCTGACGCCGCCGGAGCTTTCCCCGTTCAACAGGTTAACAATATCCGCTTCCGTTTCAAACTCAAAAATCTCATAACTATGAAACATTTTTAGAATGACATTTTCAACCGTTTTATCCGGCATCAAGGCATTCAATTTGATAAAGATGGGCAGTACAATGGGTTGGGGGGCGCTGTCAAGGACGCGTTCGGCATGGTCGGCGGTATCAAGCATGATGCGGCGCAGCACGGTAGTTTTGCCGCCGCCGGCCTCGCCCAAAATAACGGTGCGCCGGTCGTTGGCTACCAGCTCTCGCACATCCACCGGCGTTTCGCTGATCAGGCTGGAACCGACGCTGGCAAAGCGGCGCAGCGGCGAGACCACTTCCAGCGGGTCGTGAGAGCGTGACTCCAGGCGACGTTGGGCAATATCGGCAATCACATCCAGCACCGAAGGGGCTTTGCGGTTGAGCAAACTGAGGGAACGATGGGTTAGGGTGACAAACTTGGCCGGCTTGGTCGTCCGCACCGTAGCGGTGCGCGGCACTCGTTTGATGAGGGCCACTTCCCCAAAGAAATCACCCACCCCCAATTTAGAGACGACAATATCATTGCCCAGGGCGTCGGGGACCAAAACCTCCACCTCGCCGCTGACGATGACGTAACACTTATCCCCCGGCTCTCCCTGCCGGAACACCACCTGATTGGCCGCATACGGCTCTGCGGTGGGGAACAGGGGGGCCAGTTGGCGCAGCTCTGCCAGGGTCAAGGTGTGGCGCGGAGGAAAGGGGCTAACCGTTTCAGAAGTGCGCACCGCCTTCAAAGGCAAGTATAACTCTTTCCAAATGGCATAATCCGGGTCATCAAGGACCCGTTTTAAATAACGGCGCAGGGGAGGCAGGCCAGCCTCCGGGGCAGCCTGGAGGGAGTCTTGGGGCGCTGCATGCCTGGCGTTTGAACTACGGGCCGGGAAACTAAAGAAGTGACCCTTCCAGCTCCAAAAATCATTGGCGTTGCGGGCTAATTCATTAACAAAGGCGGAGGTGCCCCAAATCACAATGGGCTGGGCAATCTGAGCCAGGCGGTCTTTGAGAAAGTTAAGCAGTTTGACAAATTTTTCGCGCTGGTCGGGGTCAAACTTTTCTATGCCATAAACAAAAATGGCAATAGATTTGTATTTACCCGTCAATTCCAAATTCTTAAAACGGGAGTGATCGGTAAGTTCGGTCAGACTCCGAATCAAGTTGGTATCTTTGGGGCCAATCTCGTAGTTAAAAATGTAGATACCTTCGGTCGCCAGGCGGCGGCGAAAATAATCAATCAAGCGCGCCCGTAGGTCCAGATCATCGCACTCAGCTACGGCTAACCCACCCAGATTGTTCAGGCGGAGCATAGCCGAAAGCATGCGGATCTCGTTAGGATAATGTGAGGCTAATTCGTCGGCCTCTGTAATAACCATGCAAACTCCTTAATAGGATGTAAGGTTGCTTTTCCCGGCGACAGAAAAAGTAAGACAACAGGGATATGTTAAGTCACTATGTCAAATTATAACATTAGACTACGCGCATGTCAACGCTAACCTTAAAAAAATTAAGCGACTATTGACAAGACAGCCGGCCTGTGTTACTATTTCTGCTTGTAAATTCACAAATAAATTACTTATTCGTGAGCCGTTAGCTCAGGCGGTAGAGCAATTGCCTTTTAAGCAATGGGTCGTGGGTTCGAGTCCCACACGGCTCATTTTTGTTAAATGGAGTTACCCCTTAAGGATTGAGAAGCTATGTATTCCCGTTGTGAAATTTTGTTTCCCCATTCCCGCGTAAGCGGTTTGAAAAAACTTAAAGGCGAAGAATGGCGAAAATTAACGGAGCGGATTGCTGTTTTACCCGAAACTCACGAAGACACGCTCGCTTTCTCGCATATGATGATCAAATTGTGCGACTGCCTCAATTGTGACCTGGGCAGTTACAAGGCCGCCCTCGGTTGTTCGGCCTGTTCCCAGCGCACCATCAACGCCTTACGCGATACCGACCAACAACTGCTGCGCCGTTTTGAAAAATCTCGTAAAGAAGTGATGCTTTACCTCAACGAGCTT
>CAZDMM010001054.1:0-2501 GCA_964505845.1 uncultured Caldilineaceae bacterium | reverse complement strand
TCGGGCGCCCGATGGCTTCGGCGGCGGTCCAACCGTAGATGGCTTCCGCCCCACGATTCCAACTGATAATCTTAAAGTCCGGGAACGGCTCGGTTGAGATGATAGCGTCTGAAACCTGGTCAAGCAAACCGGCCAGGTAATGAAGTTGAGCTTCGGTTTGCTTACGCCGGGTGATATCGGCCATAATGCTCATCACTGCCACAGTCTCTCCGGCGGCGTCAGACAGGGGCGCGGTCCACAGCTCTACCTCAATTAGCGTGCCATCTTTGTGCCGGCGGCGCACCTCCAGATTCGTCCGCCACACTCCCTGGAACTCCTCGCTCAGTTGGGCCCACACCTGCGGCCACTGCTCGGCGGGGACAATGGGCGCAAGCTGGCCTACCGTTTCGGCCTGGCTCCAGCCAAAAGTGCGCTCGGCCGCCGGATTCCACAGTTGTACTATGCCGGCCCGGTCAATAACGCTGATAGGCAAAGGCGAGGCTTGCACCAGGGCTTCTAACATGGCGTGGGTCTGCCGCAGCCTCTCCTCGGCTTGCTTGCGGGCGGTGATGTCTTGAACTATGCCAATCAAGCGCACCGGCCGGCCGGTCTCATCGTAGCTGGCCTGGCCCAGGTTAGAAACCCAGCGGGTCTCACCGTCGGGACGAACCAGACGAAATTCAACCTCATACAGGGAGTGGTCGGCCAGAGCTTGAGTGGCCGCTGCCATCATCCGGGCCGCATCTTGGGGATGGAGTAAGCTGGTAAAGGTTTCAAGCCGTCCATCAAAGCTCTCCAGGCCGATAATTTCAAGGCACTCAGGGGTGCAAAAAATACGATTGGTTTGAACATTCCACTCCCACACCCCCATCCGGGCGGCTGTTAAGGCCAGTTTGAGCCGGGCTTCGCTGTCACGCCAGGCCGCCTCGGCCCGCTTACGTTCGGTGATGTCCATGGCAGCGCAGGCCAGGCCCACAATATTCCCACCGGCGTCGCGCCGGGGTTCAAGGCTCAGATCGTAAAAAAAGGTCTGGCCGCCGATAGTCGCCTGGATTACCTGGCGCTCCGCCAGGCCGGTCGCCAGCACTTTGCGTTTAAGTTCCGTTAAGCTGGCGGCCTCGGCGGGTGAGAAGAGGTCGGCGTCGGTTTTTCCTAAAATGTCTGCCTGGCTAAAACCGGGGTTGGGATTAAAAACCCGGGTATAACGCAGCTCATGGTCCTGATCAAAAACTGCAATGGCTGTATTGTGCAGCACCGCCCTAAAGCGGGCCTCGCTCTCTTGCAAAGCGGCTCGCTCGCGGGCTAGGGCAGCCCGGTTGATCGCATTCTCTAAAACCGCCGGCAGTTGGTACAGGTAGCTGGCATGCTTAACCAGATAGTCGGCCGCGCCAAATCTGAGGGCTTGCAGGGCCACCTCCTCGTCACCCTGGCCCGTCACCAGCACCACCGGGGTGCGCTCAAGCTGCCCTTGTTGGGCCAGCTTTTTAAGCACCTCCAGGGCATCCAGAGCCGGCGGGTGATAATCCAGCAGCAGCAGGTCATAAGATGCACCGGCCAGGCGTGAGAATATTTCTAAGCGGGTACGGACGGTTTCAAGGTGCATGTGGGGCGCATAGCGGGCCAGGTGGTGGTAGGTCAGATCAATCTCCAGGCCGTCAGGCTCGGCGTAGAGGATGCGCAGCGGGCGGGTGCGACGGCTGGCTTCGGCCTGGTAGCGCTGCCAGGCAGCTTCCAGAGTAGCCGTCAGGTGGGCCAGGTAATCGCGGCGTTTGATGATATAATCATCGGCCCCGGCTTTGAGGGCTAAAACAACGCTGTTTTCATCGCCCTGACCGGTAATGATCACCACCGCCAGCGGCAGGTTAGTCTGGCGGATATGGGCCAGCAAAGCCAACCCGCTGCCGTCGGGCAGGTTGAGGTCAGTTAAGACCAGGTTGTAAGCATGCCCTTTAGCCAGGCGGCTGAGGGCCTGCTCATAGGTGGCGGCAATATCCAGGCTAAAATTTGGAGCGCGGCGGGCCAACTCACGCCGAGTCAGCTCGGCGTCGCGGGCGTTATCTTCAACGTACAGAATTTTCATCTTTTAGCTCAAGGGGGGCAGCGGCGGGTAAAGTGACCGTAAAAACAACGCCCTGCTCATCTCCCAGATTGGCGACGGCCAGCAAACCACCGTGTTGGTGGATTAAGTTGTGACTCACCCATAAGCCCAGGCCGCTGCCCTGAGGCTTGGTGGTAAAAAAGGGTTCAAAAATGTGGGCCAAAATCTCAGGCGGGATGGTCGGGCCGCTGTTGGTAAAAGAGGTAATCACCTGGCCGCCTTCAGCGTAAACCGTTAGATTCAAGTGACCTTGCGGCGGGACAACCTCGATGGCGTTGATTACCAGGTTGAGAAAAACCTGCATCAACTGATCCGGCGCCGCCAATACCGGCGGCGTTTCGTTAAAGGAAGTTGTCACCTTAATTTTTGACTGGTGGAGCTGGACGCCGGTCAGAGCCAACACTTCCTGCAACAAATCGGCCAC
>CAZDMM010001053.1:0-2508 GCA_964505845.1 uncultured Caldilineaceae bacterium | reverse complement strand
GGGGTTTCAAAGGCGGTAGTCCGGTCTGCCGGCACCTTTTTGGTTGTCCAAAAATCTTGAATGGTGGCTGCGGCGCGCGCCTCGGTTAGCCAATCGCTGTAAGCCTGGCGTTGGCTCCGCCGATAATCCAACGGCGCCAGTTCTCGTTCTCCACGCTCCAAAACTTCAATCACATGCCAGCCAAAATCTGATTGGATGGGTTCACTGATTGTATTGAGCGGCAGGCTAAACACGGCGTCATCCACCGGCTTGACAAATCGCCCGCGCGGCACAAAGCCCAGGTCGCCGCCCTCAGGAGCGCTGCCGGTATCTTTAGACAGTTCCTTAGCCAGAGCCGCAAAATCCTCACCTTTGTTCAAACGTTCCACCACCTTTTTGGCCTCATCTTCGGTTTCAACCAAAATGTGGCGGGCATGGGCCTGCTCGGCTTTGGTGGGGACTTCTGCGCCCAGGGCCTCTTGCAATTTCTGTTTAAGCAGAATAGCCCTGAAATATTGGCGAAATTGAGCTTCATTAATACCCACTTTATCCGCCAGCACTTTTAGCCAATCGGCGTAATCTGTTTTTAGCTTATCCGGCCCGATAATATTTGGGGTAGAAGTTGGGGCCGGGGTAGGGGTATTTTCTGGGGTGGCGGTGGGCGTTAAATTGGCGGTAGTTGTAAGCTGGGTGGTGGGGGTGAGGGTGGGTGACGGGGTAAAGGTGGGGGTTGGAGTCCACAAGGCGGCGGTGGCGGTGGCCTCAGCCCGAGCGGTGGCCGTTTCGGTTACGGCAGCGGCCGTTAAGCCGCCGGCCCGGCTGGCCAAATAACGGTTGATGGCCTCCGTCACCTCGTCGTCAGAAACCATAATGCCTCTTTTTTGGGCTTCGGCTTCAACCAGCTTGTCTTCTATCATATCATCCAGGGTTTGGCGTGTCCCCAGCAAGACCCGCTGCTGCAAAAGCTGCTGCGCCATTTGCTCGTATTGCCCACCCAATAACTGCGCCAGTTGCTCGTTGCCAGGTTGAAGCAAGGTGGCCTGCTGTTTAACCAGCTCCTGATACTGGTCTTCTAAAAGAAAACGCTCGTATTGCACCCGATCTTGATAGTCGCCCGTTTTGATGTCTACCCCATTGACGGTGGCTACCGGCGAATTAGGTTCCATCACAAAAGTTTGATACAGCCCAAAGGCCAGGACAATAAGGATCAGGGCAGCGACGCCGCCCAGGCCCATATAAATCAATCTCAGCCGCTCTTTTTCTCGCCGGGAGAGCGCCAATTGTCTTTTAGTGAGGGTTCTTTCAGCTTGCACTTGGGGTTTAGCCATATGACTCTTTAAACCTACAATCTATAAGATTATGCTATTACAAATGAACGGGCGACCCAATCGGGCCGCCCGTAGTTAAAAATTCAACCCGGCTAAAGTTTTACCTTTTCCCAGAGAGCCTGACATGCTCGCCGGTATAGGGCAGCAAGGCCATGTGGCGGGCGCGTTTGATGGCTGCTGCGGCCCGGCGCTGTATTTTGGCCGTGGCGCCCGTTTTGCGGCGAGAGCGAATACTGCCATTTTCGCTGACAAAATAGCGCAGGCTATCAAGATTTTTCCAGTCAATTTCTTCCAATTTTACCGGGCACACTTTGCGGCGGCCCTGGAAATAACCACCGCCTCGTTTACCACCCCGGTCATCATCACCGCCGCTGTTAGGACGATTGCCGCCTCCGCGCTGCTGTCCACCCGGACGCGGCCCCCGGCGAGGCTGCTGCGGCTGAGCTTCTTGGGGAGAGCCGGTGGCTTGACCGGCTCCTTGTTCTTGGTTTGTCTCTGTATTTTTTGCGGGCTTGTCAGCCATCATTATCTCCAAATTCTAGGTTACAATTAAAAAGGATTATTCTCTTCCACAACCACTTGATCTTCTACTATATCAAGCGGCAATTCATCCTCGACCCCATTAGTTTTAGGAATATTCTTATCTCTGGGGCCCAGGATGATCATCTCATTGGCGACAATTTCGGTCCGAAAGTGTCTTTGCCCCCGCTCGTCTTCCCAGCTACGGGTTTGCAAGCGTCCTTCCACATAAACCTGCTGGCTTTTTATCAACTTCTGATTACATATCTCAGCCAAGTTGCCCCAGGCAACCACATTAAACCATTCTGTTTCTTCACGGCGCTCTCCATCAGGGCCAATCCACGACCGGCTTGAAGCCAGGCTGAAGGAGGTTACCGGTTTGCCAGAGGGAGTATAGCGCATTTCTGGGTCCCGCCCGATATTGCCAATGACCATGACTTTGTTTAATCCTCTTGTCATTTTTTCATCCCTTTACTAACCTGAAAACAAATCAAAAAAATTTATTTATCAACTTTGATAAGCAAATAACGAATCACATCCTCTGACAGCTTTAGATTGCGCTCTAACTCAACCAGGGCCGAGGGGGACATCTTGGTTTTGAGCAACACGTAAATGCCCTCTCGATAGTTGTTGATGGCATAGGCTAACGTGCGCCGGCCCCAGACATCAACAGACGTCACCT
>CAZDMM010001052.1:0-2510 GCA_964505845.1 uncultured Caldilineaceae bacterium | reverse complement strand
AGGGGGAGCGAATTAGAGCGTAATGCTGGTTGGAAAATAAAATCTCCAAGTTGGCAATCCGATTCTTCAAGTTGGAGAATCGAATCTCCAAGTTGAAGATTTGATTCTCCAAGTTGGAGATTTAAATCTCAAAGGCTGAGATTTAAATAACTCGCGAATATACTCAATAGGGAGTCAATAAATGGGCACAAGGCTCTATATGACTTCCAGCGGGATGTGAGCGGGGCACAGGGGACACTCAGCCGGCGTCCACAGGCTGCTTTCAAGGCCGGCGATAGCCTCAAGGGGGAGATTCTGCGCGGCCAAAAAGTCCGGGGCGGTTGACCCCAGCACCAGCAATGCCCCACCGCCGCCACCTTTACCCCCGCCAAGCGCAGCGCGGCCAGGGTAGCCCGCGTGGCCGACCCGGCGTTGATCACGTCGTCAACGATGACCACCGCTTTGCCGGAAACAATTGGACGCAAACTGGCCGGGAGACGGTACTCAACCGAGTACAAAGTGTCTCGCTGGGCGGGCGCAAATCGCTCCGTGTAATAAAATTCCACCCCCAGTTCAATTGCCACCATCTGGGCCAGCAGCGCCCCGCCGACCAGCGGCCCGCACACGGCGGCCGGGTTGTAGTTGGAAAAGCGGCGGGCCAGTTCGCCGGCAAAGGGCTGCAGCCGGCCGGGCTGCAAAAAGAGCAGATCCAGGTCCAACCATGGGCTGCCGTGGTAGCCCGATTCGAGCTTGAAGTGGCCTTGCCGGGGGCGAGGAGTTTTAGAAGCTCTTCTCTAAAATTCAATTTTCTCCCCATCCGCCGGGATCATCACCTGGGCCGATACCCCGACCTGCTCCAGCCTCTGGCGCAGCTCAGAGCGGGTGAGCAGGCAGTGATTGACTACTTCCATATGAACGGCTATCACCTGCGTTTGTGGGCGGGTGCGGCAAACCTGGATGACGTCGGCGGCGGTCATGGTGATGGGGTCGCCGCTGAGAAACTGGGCCGCCCCGGCGTTGACCAGGGTCACATCGGGTTGGTGTTGGCTCAAAGCCCGGGCCACCTCGTCGCACCAGATGGTATCCCCGGCAATGTACAGCGTGGGTTCCCCGGCGGCCCGCAGCACAAAGCCCGAGACCGCGCCCATCTTCTGGCCAATTTCTCCGGTTCCGTGCCGGCCCCCGGTGCGGGTAAAGCGCAGCGCTTGCCATTGAAAATCTGCCGTGATGGGCTGTACCGCCGTAAAGCCGGCCTGGCTGAGATGGGCCTGATCCCCCGGCTGGCAGAAAAGCAGCAGATGTTTGGGCAGCAACTCGCCGGCCCGCGCATCCCAGTGGTCGCGGTGGAGGTGGGTAACGAGGACGGCGTCAACCTGTTCGATGAGTTGCCGGAGGGCGTCATCGTCGAGCGGCAGCTCGATCATAGGGATGCGGCGCGGGTTGGCCGCGTTCTGCACCGACTCCATCGCCTCGGCCCGGCTGAGCATGGGATCAACCAAAAGGTTGACCCCTTTCATGGTGACGACAAAGGTAGCGTGCCGCAGAAAGTGAATGTGCATAGGTCCTCTCCTTGAAAAAAGAGATTGGAGATCAGTTTAGGCCCTAATCTCCGGCCTTGGTCAACGTAAAGTGAATGTTTGCCGCCGCCAACTCCGCCTTGAGCCGGTCGAAGCGGGGGCCGGTGATGACCTGCTCCGGCGTCAGCAGGCCGCGCTCTATTACCTCACCCCTGGCGACCATCCGGGCCACAATCGCCCCGGTGAAGGCGGTCGTGCGGGCCATCGAGGTGAAGCCTTCGACTTCATCATACTGATCCATCATTTCGGCTTTGCAGCGGCACAGTGGCCCATCTTTCCGGCCAATGGCCTCCACCCGCAGCAGGGTAAGATCGCGCTCATTCTCGTTCATAACCACCTGGGGATAGAGCAGCGCGTCGAGCAGCTTTTTGGGCGCAATCTTGACCCCCTCCACCTCGACCGGCTCCAGGCTCAACAGGCCCAACTCTTTAAGCACGCTCACTTTGGCGGCGTAGCCGGGCCAGCGGATGGTTTTTTGAGTGCCGGTTTTCAACCCTTTAAGGGCGGGTAAATCCAGCAGCCAGGGCATAAAGGTTTCATGCCAGGCTTCGAGTTCCCCCAGGCCGGGGAAGGTGACGGCCTCGATGCCGGAGTAGCGCGGCGTAAATTTGAGCCGGCCATCTTCGACCATGCGTCCATCCTCTTCCCGCAGCGGCAACTGCCGGCCGCCAAAGACAATTTTGTAGCCCAGCGGCCCGGTTGGAACGGCGGGGATGCCGCCGCATTTGATGTGCAGTTCATCCACCTCATCCAACTGCTCGGCCAGGTGGCGGGCCAGAATTTCGGTCAGCCCCGGCTCGACGCCGCAGCCGGGGATAATCAGCCCCCCCGCCGCTTCGACCTCCTGGCGCAGCCCCGGCATGTGTTCCTCGCTGGGCCAGGTTAAATCAACCAGGGGGACGCCCGCCCGCAGCGCCGCCCGCATCCCCCAAATGCTGATGGGCCGGGGCAGCG
>CAZDMM010001051.1:0-2518 GCA_964505845.1 uncultured Caldilineaceae bacterium | reverse complement strand
GGCGGTTGGCGGTTGGCGGCCCTGCTCCAGCCAAAACCAGTACGTTGCCGCCACCGTCAGCGTGCTGAGGAAGGTCAGCAGCATGTACATGCGGGCTTCCTGAGCATAGTACACCTGAAAGGGAGAAAGCGCGGCGATAAAGGCGGCCAGCCGTCCGGCCCGGCGGGTGAACAGGCGCGCGCCCAAAACACCGATCAGATAGACAGTTCCCACCCCCAACACCACCGAGAGTGAGCGCAGGCCGATTTCGCTGTTGCCAAAGAAGGTAATCCAGATTTTGAGCAGCCAATAGTAGAGCGGTGGGTGAATGTCAAAAGCGGTCCGTTGGGCAATTTCAATAAAGCTGCGCTGCGCCAGGGCGGCGCTGTTGCCCTCGTCGGCCCACAAGGATTGGCCGGACAGGTGGTAAAAGCGCACGGCGGCGGCCAAAAGTAGAATAAGCGGGGTGGTGAGGGTGCGGGCCAGGCTTTGTGTGGAGTCTAAATGGGGCGCTTTCATCGTGGACGCCGCTGTTTCCACAAAAACCACAGCCCAATCAGGGTGGCCGCCACCATGATGGCGCTGCCGGCCCGGTTCAAGGTTAAGCTGGGGCGATTTTCCACCACAAAACCATCAAGCAGCACCGGCCCGTTGATGACCTCCAGCTTCACCTGGTGCGACCCTTGTGGCAGGGTGTGGGCCAGGTTGATGATTGGTAATGGGTAATGGGTAATTGCTTTAGGATTTAGGTCAATTTCGACCGGCTCGCCCCCGTCAATTTGAACTTGCAGGCGGCCGGGACCGGGCAAGACGACCATATCCAGGCTGCTGCCTTCAAAGGTAAAAACGGCGGCGGCCCCGGCCTGGTCGGTGCGGAGGAGGTCGCCAAAGGTAGCCTCTTTCTGCCGCTCAGTGCGCCACTCACCGTTATAAGTGACAGCCCAGTGGTCAGCCTGATGCCAGCCGGGATAGAGCACGGGCGACCGGTGAGCCTGCTCAGACATGGCCTGATACACCGGCAGCGGCGTAAAATCCGGCTCAAGCATGCGGAAATAATATTGGGGATTGCCGGCCTTTTCCCGCTCGTCGGCCTGCTTGAAAAACCAATAAAAGCCGACCCCCAGCCAGGGCCACTCCTGCTCCATGCGCTGGTAAGCTAAGGCCGCGTAGCGCCCTTGCTGCTCCGGCGACACCTGCCCATACACCGGCGGGATGACACTCTCCGGCGGCACGGCGTTCCAGCCCAACTCGCTCAGCCAGATAGCTTTGTGAGCATCGCCGTTGCGCACCATCACATCCCGCACATACAGCGGGCGCGAAAAGTTGATGACGCGCGGCTGCATGCGCCGATCGGTGGGGCCGCTCCACAGACCGTAACCCTGCATCGCCAGCACGTCAAAATAAGGCGCGGCTCCGGCATTGTACATCTGCTGCAAAAAGAGCACATCGCTCAGGCCACCGGGGCTGATGAGCTGGCCGTTGGCATCAAAGCGGCGCTCCCGGTCCAACTCGATGGTAGCGGCCAGCGCCCCCATCACCACGATGGCCTCCGGGTCGGCCGCTTTGACGCGGGTATAGCCTTCTTTCAAAAGTTCGGTGTATTGCTCGGCATTGATAGGATAGCTGCCCCACTCTGGGTAAATGTTTGGCTCATTCCAGATTTGGTAGGCCGGGATGCGGCCTTTGTAGCGCGTCGCCACCGCCTCAACAAAGTCGCCGTAATCTGTGAAGTTATCGGGTGGGGCAAAAGTGCCCACCGTATCGGTCAGCGCCCGCGACCAGGAAGGCGGGGTGCTGAGGCGGGCCATAATCTTGAGATGGTATTTGCCGGCCAAATCCACAATCTGGTCATATTTATCCCAGGCCGAACGATACGGCCGGTGGCGGCGGTCTTCAAAATCCCCCTTGCCATGGATTTCGATGTCTTGCCAGGGGAACTCCTGCCGAATCCAGGTGAAGCCGGCCTCGGCGATCATGCGCATGGCTTTTTCGCGCTTCTCCGGCTCCACCTCGGTTTGCAAAAAGGTGTTGACGCCGTAGGGGTTCATCTCAGCGTACTGCACCGGCACGTCATCGGCGGTTTGGAGCGGTGCTTGAAGCCGGGTGAGGGCGTATTGAATCGTCCCGGAGATTTGGGGCAGGGTGGACTCCTCGCCGGTGAGGTTAAACAGAGTTTGCTGGAGCGGCTGGCGGAACAGAAAAATGGCTCCAAAAGCCAGTAACAAGAGGCTAAGGCTGAGGCTGAGTAACTGCGGTTTGGTTAGTAGAAAATTGGGCATCACACCCGCAGATTGTACTGTAAGGGCAATGTGGGAGCAAACGTGATACTATGCACTATTGGCTCACGTACCCTTGCGTAGCAACAAGGTGGGAATGGCGAATGGCGAAAAGAGACTTGTCCCTTGTTCGCCATTCGCGCATTCGCCCATCTCCTCTCTCCACGTTTGACCAATCCTCCCGGCTTTTGTATAATTTTAGCAGAAATCGGGCGGTTAGCTCAGTTGGTTAGAGCGCCTCGCTTACACCGAGGAGGTCACAA
>CAZDMM010001050.1:487-2521 GCA_964505845.1 uncultured Caldilineaceae bacterium | reverse complement strand
CCCCAGCCAGGCAATAAGTGAAGGAGCATGGCCACGGGCCACATCACCAACTGCTACCAAGAGTACGGGCAAGGCGCGGGCGATGGGGTAAACGACGGTAAAATCACCATACCGATACCCTTGGGTTAAACCAAGGTAGTAAATAGCTTGAAAAATACCTGCAACAATCAGATACCCCCATACGTGTACCAACATTGGCTCCGACCCCCACTCCGCTAGAAGGACCGGACCAAGACCAATTAAACTCGTTACAACAGTGATCTGTAGAAAGGTAAAATCAGAACGTTGGTTGCGTAATATCAAATTCCAACCGGCATGAAGAACAGTTGAAAGTAAAACCAGGAAAATAGCTAAAGGGGGCATGGCGATACCGACTGCTCCATAATTGAATTCTGGCTATAATCCCCAGACTATACCCCGGCGACGGCAATGGAGCAAACCTACGTAGAAGGTTCAACACGACATTGAGCATTGTCCGCTTTTTGATACTTCCCCGGCTGTTTGAACTCAGCTAGGATGGCACAGATAGCTATGCTCGAAGGGCATACCTGCCTGCTGGTCGTCTCCCTATGTCTGAACGCGAACCGTCAGCACACGCCACTCGCCCAGAGCCGCTGATCCTGTCAAGCCAGGATTTGGATGTACTGGTACATATCCTACCAGGGGAAGAACTGGCCCGCTTCCAGCAAGCCAATCGGGGGGAACTGTTGTGTCTGAATTGTGATCAGCCCCTGTTGGGCTTGGTGATGATTGCCGAGGAGTATGAGGGGCTAACCCTGGTCTGTTTAGGGTGTGGCTGGTGTGAATATTGAGGGGTTAGCGTGGCTCTTGGTCAGACGGGGAGGGAAAGTCCTGTTCCGGTTGACCGGCAACCTGGTTAGTTGGGTGTGGTCGGGGCGGCCAGACCGACTGGGCGACGGCAGCCAGGTTATCCCAATACGTCTGGTTGTTATAATACCGTTCCCACAGCCGGTGGGCCATCTGGTTCATGACCTCATCGCTTAAGGTGTCAATCACCGGCTCAGGCAAGATGCCTTTCAAATCCTCCCGGCAAATGCTGGCCACCGGAAAAGCCGTGTACCACTGTTCGATCCGTTCCCACTCTAACCGTTCCGCCTCCGAGAAAACCTCACTCCCCCCGGAGTGGAGCAAGGTTAAATTCGCCACCACCCCTTCCATCGTCGTTTGAGCCTGGGTTTGCAGGTGGCTGACCAGCCCTTGTTTCCAGGTGTCGAGTAACACCGGGATAACATCGTTCGAGGGGAGAGCCTGCACTTTTTGAGCGATGGCTTCACAGGCAAAGAGATCCTCCACCGCTTTACGCAGGGCCGTACCAAACGACATTTCCGTGACCGTTTCCGAGGCGGGGGCTAAGGGGTCGGGAGCGGTGGGCTGATGTTCAACCGTCATAGGTTAATATCCTAACACGGATGAAAAGGGGAGGGTAGGGGACAAATGACAGGGGATCATTGGAACCGACCCGGTTGCAGCCGGACGCACCGCCACCGGCCCGGCTGAATTGGCGGCTAGCCTCCCGCTGGTCGTCGCCGCCAACGCCGGGCTGTGGTCGTGCGTCGGGAGTAGCGTACAGGTAAGCCAAAGGCAAGGCGTCGGGCTTCGCCCCACGCCGGGACAGGCTACGCCGTTGATAACCCACCCCCTCGCTGACGAGTGAGCTTTATTTGTGCTAAAGTGGAGACTATGAGTTGGGAAGCGCCGGTCTTTTTTCTACCACCAGACGAGAGCCAGGAGGTGTACTCCTGGGCCGAAGCCATCTATGACGCCAGGGTAGCAGCCTTGAAAGAGATCGGGGCCTTGCGCCAGCCCACTGACATCCAGAGTGAATGGGAACAGGATGACCACTTTGACGATTTGTGGCGGCTGCACCGGCAGGTCTACTGGGAATTGAGTTTGCCCTGGCCGCCGTCTATAGAAGCTGAGACCGAGCCAGCCTGCAACCCTCCCACCGATTAAGACCGATTGAGCCTGAAATTTTTAGCCCAATGATCCCCCTGACAAGCTTCTCACTCCCGG
>CAZDMM010001050.1:0-477 GCA_964505845.1 uncultured Caldilineaceae bacterium | reverse complement strand
CGTGTATGGGCCGGATGCGCCGCCACCGACGCGGCTTTGATTGACGTTGCCTCCCGTTGGTCGTCCCCGTCAACGCCGCGCAATGGCCGCGCCCCGGAGCAATCTCTCTTTTCCCAAAAGCCAAAAGGCGCAGCGCGGCGGCTTCGGGCGGCGGCTGGCCGTTACGTTTCACTAGACGGCTCACCCTTGCCTCTACGCCTGGCGCAGCGCCGGACGCAAAATGCCTCTGGTTATCCTCGCCGTCACTTTATTTTGGTCGCTCTCCTGGGTTGACCGCTCGCCGCTGGGCGAGCCGGTCAATTGTACCTTGACCGGCCGGGGGTTAGCTTCTGGCCGCTCACTCGGTCAAGGCTCTGCGACCCCGCCGAGGGCGGGGCAGCCGGGGCTGGCCTTGACCTCATCCCCACCGCCAGAGGCAAACCCCCTACATTTTCTTGGCCCGTAGCAAATTTATTCTGAGGACCCTGCTTCCTGGAG
>CAZDMM010001049.1:0-2525 GCA_964505845.1 uncultured Caldilineaceae bacterium | reverse complement strand
CTCGGTGGCGACGCGCACACTGGAAAAGTGGCCGGGAATGGTTTTGACCGGGCGGGGCTGGCCGCTGGTGCGGTCGAGCACCAGCATGGGTGAAACATGTATCCGGCCATAAACGCTGGTTCCCATGTAAACCTCGCGCAGAAAATCATCTTCCACGTCGGGCGGCGTTTTTTCAATCTGAGGGTTGGTGTTGTCCAGCACCACGTCGGTAATCATGCCAAAAAATTTAAGCTGGCTGCCCTCGATGGTAATGTAGCGGCCTACGGCCATCTCTTCTACCGGGGCGGTGGGGTTGAGCTTGACCTCCAACCCCTTGCTCAATGAGCCGCCAACGACCAAGCCCAGTTCTCGCGTGATGGGGTCTGGCCGGGGAAAGAATTGATCCAATTCGTTCAAAGGTTGATTCGCCATGGGTTATCCTGTCTGCTAAAAGCTAATACCTTGACTCAGAGCATAAGATACTCGGCAGAGTTGGCCGTAGTATCATACAAGGCGCAACTGGCCTGGCCTTTCCAGCCCAAAACTTCGCCGGGATTGAGCCACAAGCAGCCTCCCAGCCGTTCCTCATGCCGCTCGTGGGTGTGGCCGGAAAAAACGGCTTGATAATCGCCGGTGCGAGCCAGGGCTTTGGCGTAAAAGGGATAATGCGTTACCGCCACCTTGACCCCTTCAAAGTCAAGCTCCGCATACTCGCCGTGCAGCTTCAGGTTGGGATACTGGCTTTGGGCTACCCCAGCGATGGTAAAGCGGTCGCCGTCGCCGTTGCCAAAAACGCAGTGAATCTGGCCGGGAAACTCGGCCCCCATCACCCGCGAGGGGATAGGCGAGCAGAAGTCCCCACAAAAAATCAGGGCTTGAGCGCCGCGTTCCTTGAACAGGGCGAGGGCCTGGCGCAAATTAGTCAGATTGTCATGCACATCAGAAAAAACACCGATCAGCATAACGCCTCCTATAAATAGAGATTGGTAATTGGAGATTGATTCTTTGGGTGAAAATAACCCATTGCTAATTACCCCTGGCCTAATCTTACCCCTCACAAACCAATTGTGCAACCACATCAAATGTTGGTATAATGTTCCCAAAACCTTCTTGGGGAGGGCGGTAGTTGGGGCGCAAGCTAAAAATTGTCCTGTCGGATCTACACCTGGGCGACGGTTATCTCCAAAACAATTATCAAGGGGATGTTGCTGTTGATAAAATCCTGGCCCGCTTTTTGCATATGATTCGGCATGAAAGCGAGCAAGATCAGCGCGAGGTTGAGCTAATTATCAACGGTGATTTTTTTGAGTTTTTGCATGTGCCGGCGGTGGATAATTATGACCCCACCCAGCGTTACCCGACGCTGGCTTATCTGAATTCATCAGAACCGGCTTCAATCAAACGGCTCAACATTATTATTGACAGCCATCCGGGCGTGTTTGAAGCTTTGTCGGATTTTATCCAGGTGGGTGAGCCGCAGCGCCGGATCACCATCATCAAAGGCAACCACGACGTTAACCTGTATTGGCCGGGCGTCAAAAGCCGCCTACGTGAGGTTTTGGGCGCTTCCGGCTCGCGCTCGTCGCTGCTGCTGTTTGCGGCCGAGTTTGTCAGCCGCGAAAAGATTTATGTAGAGCATGGTCACCAGCGGGCCGAAAAGATGAACAGCTATCACGATTTTGTAGACCCGCGCCTGCCCAGCGACCCCAGCCAGCTTTATTATCCGGCCGGCTCCCATTTTCTTATCAACCTCTTTAATAACCTGGGCCGGGAGCGCTGGTTTATTGACCATCTCAAACCCATCACCACCCTGATCTGGCACGCCTTGTCCTGGGATTTTGACCTGGCGGTGCGCATGCTGACCGATTTTATCCGGCATACCCCGGCCCTGGTGCTGAGTGATTTTGTCTATGCCGCCCAGGGTGCGCTGCCCGCCGACGCCTGGCTTCAGCATTTAACCAACTTGCAGACCCGGCGTGACCTGGCCCGGCGCTACGCCGACGATGCGGCCTTTCGGCTGGAGTTTCACCAGCACGTCTGCCGGTATCTGGGCGATGCTAACATTGCCAGCGGCGCTGCCGTTGCTCCGCCCCTCCCAGAACCCAGTGATGACCCCCTGGCGCTGGCGCGTTTTGAGCAGCAGCAGCAGCAGGCCATGCTCTGCCTGGCCGCCGCCGAGGTTGCCCAGCAAGAAGGGGCCAGGGTGGTTGTTTTTGGGCACACCCACCGCCCCATGCAAGAAGTGTTTGAAACCGGCAGTGTTTATATCAATACCGGCTGCTGGGTTCCCGATTTGTCGGAGGCCCCCCCGGAATTGTGGCGCGGCCTCTTTGCAGGCGCGGTGCGCTATCATGATCTGCCCCTGCGCCTGCCCTACGCCCGCATTGACTACGACGACGATAACCAGCCCAGGGCGCAGTTGCTCGATTTTGCGGATGAGCTGGCTGCACAGCCCGGCGAGTCGCCCGAAAAGGCCAGCGGCCGCTTTTTTGACCTAAAAATCAGCGAACTGGCCAAACGCTGGTTTAAATTGTGACGTCAATCGC
>CAZDMM010001048.1:0-2535 GCA_964505845.1 uncultured Caldilineaceae bacterium | reverse complement strand
GGCTATTACGCTGCTTAACTGGCCGGCAGCATTAGCCCCCATGGCGTGCATCAACAAAAAGTTCTCAAAATCATACTCTTGGCCGAGCCGCTGCACGATTCTGGCCGACATGGGGAAGGCGCTGATCCCGGCTGCTCCGATGAGGGGGTTAAATTTTTTGCCCGACAGAATATACATTATTTTTCCAAACAACACCCCACCCGCCGTATCCAGGATAAAGGCCAGCAAGCCTACCCCCAGGATCAAGAGGGTGTCAATTTTGATAAAGTCTGGCCCAAACATGGTGCCGCCAATGGTCAGCCCCAGGAACAGGGTAGCGATATTGGCGATTTCATTTTGCGCCGTCTTGCTCAAGCGGTCCACCGCGCCCGACTCGCGCATCAAGTTGCCCAACATCAGGGTAGAAATTAGCGGCGAGGCCACCGGGGCCATCAACGAGACGATGATGGTAACGACGATAGGGAAGAGGATGCGGACGGTGCGGGAGACCTGGCGTTGGGTGTACGGCATGCGGACTTTGCGCTCGGCTTCACTGGTCAAAAAACGCATGACCGGGGGCTGAATAATCGGCACCAGCGACATGTAACTGTAGGCGGTTACGGCGATAGCCCCCAGCAGATGGGGGGCCAGTTTGGATGAAACGTAGATGGCGGTGGGGCCGTCAATAGCGCCGATAATGCCGATAGAGGTTGACTCTTTGAGCGTAAAGCCAAAAGCCAGGGATAGGATCAGGGTGAGAAAGATACCCAGTTGCCCGGCAGCCCCCAGCAGAGCCATTTTGGGCATTTCTAGCAGCGGGCCAAAATCGGTCATAGCGCCGATGCCTATAAAAATAAGCAGGGGAAACAACTCTGTTGCGACGCCAAATTCGTACAGAATCCCTAATAAGCCATGTTCGCGGTTGGTAATGCCGGTGAGCGGGAGATTGGCCAGGATCGCCCCAAAACCGATGGGCAGCAGCAGCACCGGTTCATAATCTTTAGCAATGGCCAGGTAAATTAACACGCCGCCCACAATCATCATCACCACCATCTGCCATTGGAGATTGGAAGGCGCGGACAGCAGAATCCCTAAATTGCTCAAATCCATGATTTTATGCTCCTTCGGATTGGCCGTCCACCTGGAAGGTCATCAGTACTTGTCCATAAGCCACCGTCTGCCCCACACTGGTCTCCACCGTTGCAATAACCCCATCACGGGGTGAACGGATGGCGTTCTTCATCTTCATGGCTTCCAGGGTGCAAAGCTGCTGCCCGTATTTGACTCGATCCCCTGGATTGGCCAGCACCTCGATGATATTGCCGGGCATGGGAGCTTTGACATTGGGCGCGAGCGGACCGGTTGGGCTGGGCGGTGGGGGGGTCTTGGGGGGGATTGAGGTTTCCCGGGCCACAGTACCCAACGCGGCGGCCGGCGTTTCGGCGGCTTCGGTTTCGGCTGAGGCCAGATTCACCAGGTAAGGTTGGCCGTTAACTTTGACGCTGATCGGTGAACTGGTCAAACTACCCGTCACTTCAACCAGGTAGGGCTTACCATTCACCATCACTTTGACGCGTCTGCTTAATAAAACATTTCCATCCATAATTTAATTTCTCCCTCGTAAAGCTAAGGTACCCAGGGGGCGTTGGTCTCGCCGGCCGGTAACCCACCAGGGGCTGTGTCCTCTCTCCAATGAAATGCCCAGGTCGCTCCGGCATATTTCATAAGAGTAAAGTTGAGAGAGGGCAATAACGATGGCCGCAGCAATTTCCTCATCGGTGGAATCTCGCTCCAGCGAGCCGACAAACTTACGTTCAACCACCACTCCTTCGGCCTCTGGCTTGGGCGGGAAGATGCGGTTGAGTAACGTGATCACCCCAATGAAGATGGCCAGGGCAGCAAAAGTAATCGCCAGGCCCATCACCAGGATGGCAAAACCTTGTGAGAGATTTTCCATGATCCTTTTGCCTTTCCCTTATAACGGCATGGTGCCATGTTTTTTGGGGGGAAGCGTGGCCCGTTTATCTTGCAGCAGCTCCAGCGCCGCAATCAGGCGGGGCCGCGTTTCTGACGGGATCAGGATATCGTCAATGGCCCCGGCTGCGGCTGCGGCAAAAGGGTTAGCAAATTTTTTGCGGTACTCGGCCACCAGCTCTGCCCGGACGGCCGCCGGGTCGTCCGCCTCTTTGAGTTGCCGGCGGTATAGGATATTAACGGCGCCCTCGCCGCCCATCACGGCAATTTCACTGCCGGGCCAGGCAAATACCAGGTCTGCATGGAGGTGCTTGCTGCCCATCACAATGTAGGCTCCGCCATAACCCTTGCGGGTAATGACCGTTAATTTTGGTACGGTGGCTTCTGAGTAGGCAAAGACAATTTTAGCGCCATGCCGGATGATGCCCCCGTGTTCCTGGTTAACGCCGGGCATAAAGCCGGGCGAGTCGGTAAAGGTGATGACCGGGATATTGAAGGCATCGCAAAAGCGCACAAAACGGGCAATTTTATCGGAAGCGTCAATATCAATCACGCCGGCCAACGTCATAGGTTGTTGGGCCA
>CAZDMM010001047.1:0-2535 GCA_964505845.1 uncultured Caldilineaceae bacterium | reverse complement strand
CAGGAGCGCCAGGCCGACTCCGGCACGGCGCGGGAGGTGTTCAACGCCGCCACCCTGGCTGGAGCCAGGGCGCTGGGCCGCGACGACCTGGGCCGGTTAGCGCCGGGGGCCAAAGCCGACCTGATCGTGGTGAATTTTGAAGGGCTGCACCTCGGGCCGGTGGATGACCCGCTGAAAACCCTGGTTTACGCGGCCAACGCCGGCGACATCGAGACGGTGATGGTGGATGGAAAGCTGGTGGTTGAGGGTGGAAAGGTGGTGGGGGTGGATGAGGCCAGCTTGATCCGGCAGGCGGTGGAGGCGCACCTGTGGCAAAAAGAGCGTTTGGCCGCCCAAAATCCAGCGGGGAAAGCGGCCTCGGCGCTCTTTCCCACCACCTATCCGGTCATCTGAGAGGCTGCTATGTGTACACTCATTGAGGGCGGCACGGTTATTGGCTATAAAGATAACGGGCACGTCATGCTCCCCCAGGGTCAGGTGGTGTATGAGGGCGACCGGATTACCTTTGTCGGGCGGGGCTACCAGGGTGAGGTGACGGAGCGGATTGAGGCCCAGGACAAATTGGTCATCCCCGGCCTGATCAATCACCACCTGGCTTTTGGCGTCCACATGCGGCTGGCCCGGCTCGACACCGCCCGCCGCAACTTCTTCAACTCCAGCCTGGGCTTGAGCCTGCGCCCCCCCAACGCCGATCCCGCTTCTGGCCCGCTGCCGGACGATTGGCGAGCCAGCGCCCGCTATGCCATGTCCACCGCCCTGCGCACTGGCACCACCACTTTTGTGATGGTTCCCAATCACAGCCGCCACCCGTATCGCGGCCGCTTGGGCACAGATCAGGAGTTGGTGGATACGGTGTCGGCCCTGGGATTGCGGGCTTACCTGGCCTTGCCCTATATGTCGGGTGCGGCGGTGGGGACGACGGCTGGAACCGTCGAGTGGGTGCTTCGGGAGGCGGAGGGTTGGGCCGGCTTTGAGCAGGCCGTTGAGTTTGCTCGCGCTTTCAATGGCGCGGACAGCGACCGCATCCGCACTTTTTTGTTCCCCTATCAGGCCGATAACTGCACCCCGGAGTTGTTACAGGCTTCCAAAAAAGCCGCCGCCGAGCTGGGCTGTATGCTCAAGATTCACGTGGCCCAGTATCTGCTGGAATTTCACGAGATGATCCGGCGCACTGCCAAAACGCCGATTCAATATTTGGCTGACATCGGTTTTTTGGGGCCGGAAGTCTCTTTAGCCCACGCCATCTTTACCACCGGCCATCCCTGGTCGGCCTACCCGGCCGGCGACGACTCCGATCTGCAACTGATTGCCGCCAGCGGAGCCACGGTGGCTCACTGTCCGGTCATCTTTGCCCGCGACGGCATTGCCCTTCATTCTTTTTCGCGCTATGTGCGGGCCGGCATCCCCGTTTCATTGGGCACAGACACCTCGCCCCACGACATGCTGATGGAGATGCGCACCGCCGCTTTGATGAGCAAACTGACGGATGAGGATGCTACCTCAGGCTTAGCGGCGGAAGTTTTTGACGCGGCGACGCTAGGCGGGGCCACAGCCCTGCGGCGCGATGATTTGGGCCGGTTGGCCCCTGGGGCTAAGGCCGATATCGTGCTGCTGGATATGGCCCAAACCCACTGGGGGCCGGTGGCCGCCCACGACCCGATGAAGGCCCTGGTTTACTGCGCTCGCGGTAATGATGTGGATACAGTGATTATTGATGGCATAGTGCGAGTACGCCGAGGTGAAATCCTGAACGCCGATATTCCCGCGCTCCGGGCCGGGGCGGAGGCGTTTAACCAAGGTCTCCGTGAAAGCTCATCTCGGAATGCTGTGATGGAAAATTCAGGGATGGTGTTTTTTAAAGTGCCCTAATCTCATCTCAATGCTCACTCTCAACGCCAACTGCCTCGTTTGAGACCGGCCATGACTTCGGTGTGATCCTCAAAAGTGGGTGGGGGCGTGACCACGTGTAAGATAACCAGCCGGGTTTCGGCTTTGATGCCCCGCGCCTCGCCCGCCGGCACAAAGACCAGACTGCCGGGGCCAAGCCGCGTCTCCTGCTTGCCGGCGGCTACCAGGGCTTCACCCTCCAAAATAGTCAGGGTCAAATCCACATTGGGTTGATGCACCGGGATAAACTGGCCGGGTTCAAAACAGCCCAGAACTACTTTAACGCGCTCATTCTCAGTCAGGACAACTGGATTGAACCGCTGCTCGGTAAAAGCCGCAGCTTGTTGGTATGAAGTTAGCACTATTGCCATGAATCTCTCCTGGAAAATTGGTAGATAGCAGATGCTCATTTAAGGCGTAAATTCGACCGCCTGCCCTCGCACCAGGCAGATTGTCTCAGCCTCTGCCTCAAACATAGTAACTGGAACTACCATAGCAAAAAGTACCCTCAGAAGATGTGACTTTTGTCTCAAAGTGGCGGGACGGAAAATTCCACCCTTTGACAAATCTAGTAACTTGTAGTATAGTTTTTGTGAGTGAGGGTTTATGTCAGTTCGCCATGCTGTATTAGGTTTGCTTGCCCAACGC
>CAZDMM010001046.1:0-2539 GCA_964505845.1 uncultured Caldilineaceae bacterium | reverse complement strand
GCCAGGAGGCCGGCCAGCTTCAGACTGCTTTAACTAAAACGCAGGCCGAGGCCGCCAAAACGCGCGAGGAATTTGCCCTATTGCCGCAGCGAGTGCATACGCTAGAGCGGCGGCTCTCTCAAGTTAGCCGCCAGCATGACCTGCATAAATATTTGATCCCGCTCTCCCTGGCGGCCGCAGTATTATCGGGTGGAATTGTGGCCCGTCAAGTGCCAGAGTTGTTCGGCTTTTCACCCATCCCGGTGATAGCCTTTATCCTGCTGGTAGCCTATTTTATCTACTATATCTGGGTCTACTATCTGGCTTCATCTGGCCGCAAGTAGGCTTTAAACGCTTGGGAGGTTTGCAAGTGAATAAGGGTGTTTTTTCTGTCTTACCGCTCATTTTTTTTGGAATATTGGTAGCCGCAGTCGGATTCTTTGTTGTAAGAGGTGCGCCCCCGTTACCCACACCAACTCCATCTCCCACCCAAACACCCACCAATCTGCCGGTAGCGAGTCGAGCTTCTCTCACCGCCTTCTCTACCCCAACCATGCATATCCCCACCGATACGCCTACCCCACCTCCGATCGCTACAAATACGCCTACCGCAACTCGCCGGCCCAGCTTGACCCCTTCTCCCACCGCCAGCCCTACCGCCACCGATACGCCCACCTTATCGCCAACTCCCACCGCCACCCCCTCCATAACCCCCACCCCACTCCCAGAAGCGGTGGTGGTAGCCAGAGAGCTAAACCTCCGCGCCGGCCCCGGAACGGTTTATGCGGCCATCGCTTTGCTCAAAAGTGGAGATACACTGGATGTTTTAGGACGGATTGGCAGCAATGAGTGGGTTCAGGTGGCCCCGGTGACTACTGATACGCTGGGGTGGGTAGCCGCCGCTCAGGATTATGTCACTATTTATGTGGATTTGAAGGCTGTGCCGGTTGTTACACCGCCACCTCTCCCAGTTACGCCGACCCCCACAGTGACACCGACGCCAAAAATTTACCCTGCCCCACTGCTCTTATCCCCGGAGAACGGCTCAGGCGCACTGCGTACTTTTCCTGCCCTAAAGTGGAACTGGTCAGGGATTTTAGCTGAGGATGAATACTTTGAGGTTAGAATCTGGCATGAAAGCGCCCCATACCCCATATCTTACGGTTGGGTCAAACAACCTCAATTTGACTATAATCTTGGTCAGGGTGAGCAGGCCGGCAAATATTTCTGGTCGGTTATTATTGTCAAAGATGCAGCAGTAAGATTCAAAGATTGGTACGAGGCCAATAAAAATAATTGGCCTTATCCGGTTTGGGAGCATGACCCTGCTCAAGCTGATAAGAGCATATATTTAAGCCAGGTCATTGAGCCGAGACATTTCATGTTTACACCTGGAGAGGAAAAGAGATGTACCGGGGGCGGTTGTCGTTAGCGTCTGTTACTGATGGATAGATAATAATGTAGGCTATTTATGAAAGTCTTTAGTAACTTGTTTGCCCAACTACGCTTATGGCGGATACTGGCTATAAGTTTACCGGTTGGGGCAGGCATGTATATCACGCTGAATGTCATTCCAGGCCGGCCGGCTCTTTCCCTGGAGTCGCCCTGTCAGAACCCAGGATTTGAAACCGGTAAGTTAGATTGTTGGGGCCAGGGCGGCGATAGCGGTTTAATACGGACCGTGCAGCCTTACACCGTCGCCGAAGGCAATTATGCTGCTTTAATTGGTCAACCTTTTACTTCATACATTAACTGCGCCGGACGCTTGCCCCTGGGCAATGCCTGGATTAGTTATACGATTGATGTGCCCGCTCTGGGTGATCCCCACCTGTCTTTTGATTATAGATTTTTGAGTTTTGATGAGCAGGTCAAAGATCATGAGGACAATTTTGATAAATTTGATGTTTACATAAAGAATCTTTCCACTCAATCCAGCTTCAGAATCCTGAGAGTGGTAAGCCATGACGGCATGCCAGAATCTCCCCTCCCCTGCAATTATCGAGTAGATGACAGCCAATGGCAGAATGTGGAGTGGCCGCTAAGTACGGTGCGGGATTTTGATAACCCCGCTCAAACCTATGATCTGCGCGGCGAAAAAATTGAGGTAATCTTCAAAGTATATAGCCTGGAACGCGGCAAAAGCCTGGGTTGGTATAATACCTGGGTTTATCTGGATAATCTACAGCTTAAACCTGAACTATTTGCCCAAAAAACAAACACCCCCTCCGGCCCTGTCCACGAAGGCGACGCCATCACCTACACCATCTCTTACGCCAATACCAGCCTTACCACTCACGTGCTGACCATTACGGACCAGATTCCTTTTAATACCATTCTAAAACCTAACTCAATCTCTGATCAGGGCCAACAGCAAGGCTCAACCATCACTTGGAGCTTAGGCCCTCAAGAACCGGGTGAGTCTGGCCAGGTTTCCTTTGCCGTCCAGGTTCCCCTCCTCCCCTCGCTCCAACAAGTATCTCTCAGCCTGGCTTCATTGCTGTCGCCCGCCTCAAACACCCCCTTTGCCTACGTTTTGCCGGTCCCCGTTTCTTGCGATACC
>CAZDMM010001045.1:0-2550 GCA_964505845.1 uncultured Caldilineaceae bacterium | reverse complement strand
TTCAGCCGGGGTTTCAGCGTCATTGGGATCAAAGGCGACCGGTTTGCCTTCCCGCAGCACCACGAAGGGATCAAACTTCCACGTGCCGGAGCCATCGGCTTTTTCTCGTTCTTCCTGTTTCATTCCCAAGTCAGAGCCGCGCAGCAGCTTGCCGGGGCCGTGCTCGTCAATTTTGACCAGCTAGGCGGCGTTGCAGTAGTTTGGCTCGCCATCGGCATCGGCGGCAGCTTTATTGGCGTTTTCCAGGTAGCCTTTGTTGTGCTTTTCGTTGGCAATGACCAGTTGGATCAGGGCCAGGGCGATAGCCGCCTCGGCGCCGGGCTTGTTGGGCAGCCACTTCCAGGCTTTGGCTCCGGTCTTGCCCAGGCGCGGGTCAATGACGGCATATTTCAGCCGGCCCTCGGCCAGCCCTTCGGTTACTTTCTGGGCGCGGTAGGGCGGGCCATAATTGGCTTCAAAAATATTAGCCCCGACAAAGATGACAAATTCGCTGTTGGACAGGTCGGCCTGCCAGTAGAACTTCTCGCCGCCGCTCCACTTGCCTTCGGTAAACTGCTCGCTCATCGCCTTGCCGGTGAAGTAGAGCGACCCCTGGCAGACGGTGGTGTGGCCATGAGCGTTGACCGAGCCAAAGGCATCTCCAGTAAAGCGTTTGATCAAGTCGGCCCGGCCATCCTTGAGCCGGCCCCAGGCAAAGGTGAACTGGTTGTTCTTCGGCCCCAGGTCGGGGTGCTCAAAGTCAATGAACAGGTCCTTGTAATCGGTGTAGGTGGTTTTGAACTCGTCCAGCAGAGCCTTTTTCTTATCCTTGTCCTTCTCGGCCAGGATGGCCTCCATCGCCGTGGTCATCTCTTTGCCCACTTTAGCATCGCGCAGCGCCCAGATTTCGTTCAAACCGGGCGACTTCGTCCCGTCGGCAAATATGCCGCCGTTAACGATCTCCTCGATGGCCTGGTCAAAGGGGATGCTTTCCCACTTCTGCTCGCCGCGCTTACCGGCCCGTTTCAAGACCTGGCGGATGCGGTAAGGGTCGTAAGTGGATTGGATGCCGGCCTGGCCTTTGGGACAGATCCAACCGTCCACGCCGCCGGTTTCCAGGGGAGACGTTTTGTAGGGCAGGTGCGGCCAGAAAGTGACCGGGCTGAAGGGGCTGCCATCAATCTTGGCGACGATGCCATCCATCAGCTTGGCTTTGATAGTGCAGCCGGTGTTGCACTGTAAGCAAACGGTGTGAATGATGTTTTCCGGCTTGTTGAGCGGGTAGCCGCCCGCGGCTTCAGCTTGGGCTGCCGCCGGCGCAGCCGCTTCGGCCAGGTTTTGCATTACCATAGGCGCGCCGCCGCCAATCGCTAACGCGCCGCCAACCAAGGCGCTGGTTTTGATAAAGTCGCGCCGGGTAATGTCGGGATTAGGTAAGGAGCCGCCGGTATTTGTTTCCTGAGTTTGTTTGGTATTATTCGCTGTCATCTGACAATGCCTCCGTTTTCTGTGGCCTATACTCTACCGGCTGGCCGGTGAGGGTGAGGTGACACTTAATTCTGCCGGACCTGCCTCGCGGCTCGCGCTGACGACTGGTTTAGAAATCGCAAAGACACGGTATCCTACCAATACCACCAGCGCCGCTACGCCCACCGTCCAAACCCAGACCAGCCATTCCATCGTCGAGGGGAAGTAGACAAAGGTCAGACCCGGCCCGCTAAACGCCTGGGTTAGCCCATCCAATTCCTCCTGGGCCAGGGCCGGTACGACCAGGTTTAGCTTGCTGGCCAACCCCATCGCCCCGATCAGAGCGCCGGCGACGGCAGTTAAGAGAGGGTTTTTTCGTCCAAATAACAGGAGGGCAGCGGGCAAAACGACCCCCAGGCCGATATGAAAAATCCAGAAAACCCACCAGTACGGCCCGGAGAGAATCGTCTGCAAGGTCTGGCTCTTGGCCGGAGTAGCCGCGTAGAGGCCGGTGGAATATTCTGCCCATTCGAGCACCACCAGCACCCCCAGCAAGCCCAACAACACCCCACCCAGGCGCGCTGCCACAGAGTGGGTAAGGTCTGGCGTTGGCTTAAATCCACATAAGGTAGCGGTTCCGCCTGGGCAACACCGCAGCCAGCCAAGCCTGGCAAAGCCAGGATCAGCCACAAAATAGTGTATTGAAGCCGTGCAAGAACCACACCGGGCCCATCGGGAGCGTGAAGAGATAAAGCCAATAGATGAGATTGCCGGCATTGCTCAAGCTGATATGGCCCAAACTGTACGAGGTTAAATTTTTCGTCGTAAACGCCTTCCAGAGCATCGGCAAATTACTGCTGACAAACATGAGGGTGGAAATAACCCCGGCGACAATTTGCATATCTTCAAGTCTCATCTGATGCCTCCTCACTTTTGTGATGGCGGGCCTGACTGCGGATTTGCCAAAATCAGTCAATAGCCCATTCACTTAGATAGACGGAAACTATGAAAAAAGGACGCAAATTTCTGTGATGGATTGAGCCATTTTTATCATTCTTTCAGCCAATCAGCCAGCTTGAGAAGCTATAGAGATACCCGAACACA
>CAZDMM010001044.1:288-2551 GCA_964505845.1 uncultured Caldilineaceae bacterium | reverse complement strand
CCGCTTCGGCGGCAATCGCCTGGGCGGTGCGCCGGTCGTCGCCGGTCAGCATGACAATCCGCTTTAAGCCCACCGCTTTTAATTGACGAAGCATGGCCGGAGCCGCCGGCCGCAGCGGGTCGGCAATGCCCAGAATGCCTATCACCAGCCCATCCAGCGCCACCAGGACAGCGGTTTTACCGGCCGTTTTCAGTTGGGCCAGAATTGTTTCGGCCTCCGGCTGAACGATTACCCCCAGTTTGTCCATCAATTCGGCGGTTCCGACGCCGATAGTGTGGCCCTGGTAGGTGGCCCGGACGCCGCGCCCGGTGCAGGTCTCAAACGTCGCCGCAGTAGGGGTCAGGCCAAGCGGGGCCGCTTCGGCCAGGATGGGCCGGGCCAGGGGATGCTCCGAACCGGCCTCGGCAATGGCCGCCCAGCGCAACACCTCCTGTTGGGCTTCATCCCAACGTCCCCGGCCTTTCCCGTTGGTTGCCGGCGCGATAACCATACCTGCGGCAGTGGGCCACGCCCCGGCCGGGATCAGGGCGGGCTGCAAGGCAATGACATCGGTCAGGCGCGGCCGGCCCTGGGTTAAGGTTCCGGTCTTATCCAGGGCCAGGGCCGTAATCTTGCCGGCGTTCTCCAGGTATTCGCCTCCCTTGATCAAAATACCGCGCTGAGCGGCCCGGCCAATCCCGGCGACGACCGAAACCGGCGTGGAGATGACCAGTGCGCCGGGGCAGCCGATGACCAGCAGGGTCAGCGCCAGCCTGATATCGCCGCTGAGCAAAAAGGCGGCAAGGCTGAGACCTATGATGGCCGGGGTATACCAGCGGGCAAAACGCTCAATAAAGCGTTGGGTGGGGGCTTTTTCCTCCTGCGCTTCCTCAACCCGCTGAATGATGCGGGCCAGGGTGGTATCGGCCCCGGCGCCCGTGACCCGCACCCGGAGCAGCCCATTCTGGCTAACCGTTCCGGCATAGACGGTCGCGCCCTGTGTCTTTTCAACCGGCATGGACTCCCCGGTGATGGGACTCTCGTCCACCGCCGCCCGGCCCTCGATCACTTCGCCGTCTACCGGGATCTTGGTTCCGGGCTTGATCAGCACCGTCTCACCGGGTTGGACCTCGTGAGCCAGGACCTCAACCTGCCGGCCATTGCGTTGGACGATGGCCGTAGTGGGGGCCAGGTCGAACAACTGCTGCAGGGTTTGGCGGGTGCGGTTGAGGGTGCGGGCTTCCAGGTAAGCGCCGAGCATGAATAGAAAGGTCACCGCCGCCGCTTCCCAAACTTCACCGATCAGCAGCGCCCCCACTGTGGCAATGGTGACCAGCAGTTCGATGCTAACGTGCCGGCGCCGCAGGGCCGACCAGGCCCGCCAGGCAATATCCGAACCGGCCAGCAGGGCTGCCGCCGTCATCGCCCCGTTGTAGAGGGTGGACAGGCCGGCCAGGTAATCGGCCGCCAGCCCGACCAGGATGAGCGCGCCGCTGGCTGCGGTTATCAACTGCCGGCGCTGCATGGGATGGTTTAACCAGGTTTTGAGTGTTTTCATCAGCTTACCCTATCTTTTCTAAAAGCGACGGCCCCGCGCGGGGGCCGTCTCCGGTTACACTTTACTCGGCCGCAGCGTGGCTGTGGCCCTGGCCCCCCTCGGCGGGCAGGGCTTGCCCCAGGGCGGCGGTGTACAACTCATACACATACTTCTCAAAGATCAGCTCCGCCTCGACCCGCTCGCGTTGGGCTTCGACCGTGTTCTCCGCGGCCGCCGCAGCCCGCGCCGCTTGCACGGCTTCGTACTTCTCGGCTACACCCTGTTGAATAGCCTGATCCAGTACGGCGTAGACGGTTTCAAGCGAGCCTGTTTCCAGGGTTTCATCGGCCGCCGCCAGAGCGGGACCATGATCGGTTTCTGTTTTCAACCCGGTGTAAGCTGCGCCCTCACCCTGGCGGTGCAGCCGGACGGCGGTTTCAAAGAAGTAGTGATCGGCCAGCTCCTGGGCTTCCGGCCCCAGTTGGCGTACTTCCAGGGTATGCTGGAAAGCAGCGGTCAGTTCGGCTTCGGCCTCGGGCTTGACGTAGGGTAAAACCAGCTTCACATCGCCCTGTTCAAGCGCCTGTTGGGCTGCGGTAACAACCGGCCCGTTGACCGAGTCGCAGTGAGCCGAGGCGGGGGCCGGTTGGCTAAAGATGAGAGCGCCAACTGCCAGGGCCAGTAAGACCCCATACTTGAGATTGAACCGGATTTGTTGGAATGACGATAACATTGCTGTTGCTCCTT
>CAZDMM010001044.1:0-278 GCA_964505845.1 uncultured Caldilineaceae bacterium | reverse complement strand
TTGGCTAGAATTTTTTACTGTTTCAATGATTTAAATACCTTCATCAAAAGGGGGCGACTTTGGCTTCATAGCCGGCCGCCCGGACGGTTTTGACCAGTTCAGCCGCGCTGGCCTGGTCTGGGTCGTGCTCAACCACGATGCGGCCGGTGTTGAAGTGAACTTTGGCCTCCTCTACCCCAGCCACTCCCTTGAGGGCCTTCTCGATCTTGGCCACGCATGATGGGCACGAAAACTCCTGGCTGCGTAAGATGGTCTTCATTTTTCCAAACCTCCTTTCA
>CAZDMM010001043.1:0-2557 GCA_964505845.1 uncultured Caldilineaceae bacterium | reverse complement strand
ATCGAGGCGTGGCCTACGTGCTGCTGGGCGACCAGGCCGCCCGCAACTACCCGGCGGCCTTTACCTACCTGGGGCAGGGCAAATTGGGTAACACTCCCGTGCCTTTTTCGTTATTACTCTTTGGAGTGTTAGCTTTGATTTTTGGACTGGTGCTGCACCGCACCACTTTTGGCCGCTTTCTGTATGCTATCGGCAATAATGAGCCGGCCTGCCGCTATTCCGGCATCAATGTGGACCGGATCAAGGTGATAATCTTTACCCTGTCGGGCAGTATGGCCGCCCTGGCCGGGCTGGTGTTGGCTGCCCGCTTTGGCAGCACCCGGCCCGACATCGGCCTGGGGCTGGAATTGGATGTTATCACGGCTACGGTGTTGGGTGGGGTGGATATTTCGGGCGGCGTGGGCAGTATGGGAGGCGCAGTGTTGTCACTGGTGCTCATCGGCATTGTGCGCTTTGGGATGAGCCTGCTGAACATCCAGGGGCAGGTGCAGAGCATCGCCATAGGCTTGCTGCTCATTATGGCCATTCTGCTGCCGCGCCTGGGACGGCATGTCACCGGCGGCAGGTTGGCTCACTTTAGCGCCGGCGCGGCCCTGAACACCGGGGTCGCCCTGGTGGCGGTGCTGCTGTTTGCCGGCTTCTTCTCCTGGTCGCGCACGCCGGTGCTGGTAACGCCCACCCCCACCGCTGCTCCCCCCACCCCCACCCCGCTGCCGGCGGTGGTCATCAAGCCGACGCCGACCCGCGCCGCTTTGCCCCCCACCCCCACCCCACGCCCTTCGCCCACCCCTACCGCCACTGCTACCGCTACCTCGACTCCGGCGGCGGCCAAAGCCACCGTCGTGCAGCAGCGACAGCAGACGCCGACGCCCACGCCGACCCCTTCGCCGACGGAACCGCCCCAACCGGTGGAGGATATGGTTGACATCCCGGCCGGGCCGTTTACGATGGGCAGCGACGACGGCGAACCCAACGAAACCCCGGCCCAAACGGTCGAACTGCCGGCTTACCAGATTGACCGTTTTGAAGTGACCAACGACGATTTTACCCTGTTTGTCAACGCTACCGGCTACCAAACCGAGGCCGAACAAAAGGGCGCTAAAAAAACCTGGCGCACTTACGCGGTTGAGGGCAACGGCAACCATCCGGTAGTCAAAGTTACCTGGAATGACGCTGCGGCCTTTTGTCAATGGTTAGGCAAGCGCCTGCCCACCGAGCCGGAATGGGAAAAGGCGGCGCGCGGCGATAAAGGTAATATTTTCCCCTGGGGAAATACCTTTGACGCTGCTAAAGCTAATTTGAAAGCCAGCGGTATTCGTGGTACAGTGGCCGTAGGCAGCTTCCACGCCGGGGCCAGCCCCTACGGGGTTGAAGATATGGCCGGGAACGTGTGGGAGTGGACGGCCGATCCCTACCTGGCCTACCCCAAGAGCACCTACCAGGATAAATTCTACAGCGACAAGTTCCGGGTGACTCGGGGGGGCGGCTGGTTTGATGACGAAGCCCAGGCCCGCGCCGCCAATCGCTCTGCTGCCGCACCCGACTCGGCCAACGATGATTTGGGGTTTCGCTGCGCCAAATAGAACCGCTGATGGCAGACCGCCGACCGCAGTTCCTTATTGCGGGGAGAGCGGTCTGCGGTCCGCTGTCGGCGGCCACATTACTTTGTATAAGGAGGAACGTGTATTGCCAAAAAAAGATATTCAAATCGTCAATCGCCAATCGTCAATTGTAAATCAAAATGGAGGAAGTGAAAATGTCTAAAAAATTATCTAAACTTGTAGCAGTTCTGTTACTGCTGGCCCTATTAGTTCCCACCGCTACCACGGCCTTGGCTCAAGGCGCTGCCTGTGAAGAGGATTACAGCGTTCAGGCCGATGATTGGTTGAGCAAGCTGGCCGATAAATTCTATGGCGATGTTCAGGCTTACCCGGCTATTTTTGACGCCACCAACGCCGCCGCTAAAAGCGACAGCAGCTACGCCACCATCGCCAACCCCGACATCATTGAAGTGGGCTGGAAACTGTGCATCCCCAGCGCCGCCGACGCTCAAGCCATGATGGGCGGCAGCGCCGCCCCGGCGGCTCCGGCAGCCGCGCCGGCCGCTGGCGGCAAAAATTATGTCCTGGTTCCCAAAAACCTGGGCAACCCTTACTTTGACGCCGCCAACACCGGCGCTCAAGCCGCCGCTAAAGAATTGGGCGTCACCGTAACCTATCAAGGCTCCTCCACCGCCGACGCCACCGAGCAAATCCAACTGCTCAACTCGCTCATTGCCCAAAAGGTGGATGGCTTGGCCGTTTCTGCTAACGATTCCGATGCCCTGCAGCCCACCGGCAAAGCCGCTCTCGATGCCGGTATCCCGGTGGTAAGCTGGGACGCCGCGATTGCTCCCGGCGGCCGCACCGTCCACATCAATCAAGCCACCGCCGAAGGCATTGGCCGGGGCCAGATTCAACTCGTTTCTAAGCTGATCGGCGGCGAAGGCGAAATTGCCATCCTCAGCGCCACCTCCACCGCCCCCAACCAGAACGAGTGGATCAAGTGGATGAATGAT
>CAZDMM010001042.1:2350-2561 GCA_964505845.1 uncultured Caldilineaceae bacterium | reverse complement strand
TCATTGGTTTCGCGCCGATGGCGGGCGTGGTTGTAGATGCTGCGACCAATGATGGGCAGCGAGGCCACCAAAAAGGCGGCGGCTACCTGGAGCCAGTAGGTGAAGGGCATGATGCCGGCCAGGTGCAGCAGGACGTAGCCCACACCGATGACAACGGTGAGCCAGGTGTTGTCGTCGAAGGATTCGGGATAATTGCGGCTCCACCATTGCA
>CAZDMM010001042.1:0-2340 GCA_964505845.1 uncultured Caldilineaceae bacterium | reverse complement strand
TGAGCGCGTAAGCGCCGCTGAAACAGAACAGGGAAAGAAAAATGGGCCAGTTGGGTAAAATGAGTTTATAGGGTTCGTCCACAATTTAATCTCCAATTTAGCTGTAATTTAACTGTAATTTAACTGCGATATAATCAGAACACCTAAATACAGGTTATACTTTAGAAGCCAGGAGCGAGGACATGAAACTAAAGAAAGCCGTTGACCGTTTTGAGCGGTCTATTTCGGTTGAGGCCACGCGGGTGCTGTATGGCTATACCCTGCGCGATCTGCTGGATTACCTGGGTAATGCGGCCCTGCACTCTATCAGCACCGATGATTTGCGAGGCTGGAAGATTAATCAGGAGCTGCACCGTTCTGAAAGTAGCCGCAACCGGGGTAAAAAAATATCGGTTTACACCCTGCACCGCCATGTACGGGTGTGCAAGCAGTTTTTCCGCTGGCTGGTCAAAGAAGGTTATCTTGACCGCTCACCGGCGGAACGGCTGGAATTTCCGCGGCTGCCCCAGGGTGAGCCACCCAAAGCCATTAGCGAGGCCGATTTGGAGCGGATGCTTGAGCGGGCGGAACTTGAGGCCCGCGAGGTGGGCAGCCTTGAGGCGCTGCGCAATTATGCGATGATCCGCTTTTTGGCCGAGACGGGCTGCCGGGTGGGTGGACTGGTGGGCCTGAAATTGGCCGACCTGCAAGAGGGTCTGGCTACCCTGGAGGTGACGGTGCGGGAAAAGGGCGAGAAGGCCCGGACGGTTTCGTTTGGTTCCAAAACGGCGGCGGCGCTGCGGGCCTGGCTGGTGATGCGGCCGCGCGCCAAAAAGTGCAACACGGTGTTTACCGGCAAGCGCGGCTCGCTAACCCCCAGCGGAGTATACCAGATGCTCAAGGGCCTGGCGGAGCGGGCCGAGGTGGAGAGCCGGCATAATCCGCACAGTTTCCGGCACGCTCTGGCCCGGCGGCTACTCCAAAATAAAGCCGATTTAGGTACGGTGGCCGAGATTTTGGGCCACGCTGATGTGGCCACCACGCACCAATTTTATGCCCGATGGGAAAGCTCCGAGCTGAAACAGCGGCATCGGGAATTTGGCGGGGTGCTACCATAACGGCCAAGTCCCTTCTCCCGCGCCCAAGGGGGAGAAATAAAAACGCCCTGGATAGTGATTATCCAGGGCGTTTTTGCATGATTCAGCAGTGGCGAATCAGGCCACTACTGAATCTTGGGCGAAACTCCGGAGCCATGTGCGGCCGTTCGAGTCGGCCCGGGGGTATCTTCTTGATAAAGAACAGTAGAAATCCCTACCGTTTTCCTCGTGGAAACGGTTAGTGATGCCTCCCTTCTCGGTTATCTTGGCGGATGTGGCGAGAAGGGGTGGAACCCAGTGGTCTAAAAACCGCTTGGCAAAAACAGGACGCTCTCACAAAAGTGGGAGCGTTTTGTTTTTGACCAGGCGATTTTAGTTTTTGGTCGCGCTTTTCTCCAGCTCGATAAGTTGAGCCTTAGCAAATTCTTCGACAGACTGTTCAGGGATCACGATATGAGAGTTTCTGGCACGCGGATTCTTCTTATTAATCGTGCCGGGAAAACAACCGGCTCTCAGCCAGCGAAGAATGGTGCGAGGATCAACATCAAACCGCCTGGCTACTTCTGCGGTAGTCAGATAACCCTTCACCCATGCTCTCAAAACGCCCCATCCCTCCGAGATGATAGAGCGGCTGATTGCCTTGCACAAACTGTTTATGGAATGAGTGGGGCGGTTTGGGTCAGGGGTGCTCCTGGCTCTTTTGCCTTTGCTCCGTTACTGTTGTACAATTAAATTGTACAGTTATCTCAAATGGGAGGCCCTATGCTGAGTATCGGGATTAGCGAATTTAGAGCGAAGATGAATCTTATTCTACGAAGGGTTCAAAATGGCGAAATTGTGAGCCTGACTTCACGCGGCGCGGAGGTCGCCCGCCTGGTTCCCCCTGATTTTGCCCAGGCGACGGCCCGGCAAGAGTTGGAGCGGCTCCGCCAGACGGCCGTGGTGGGCGACGTGCTTTCACCACTGGCCGAGCCTTGGGATGCGGCTGAATGATTGTCCTGGATACCCACGTGATCATTTGGGATGCGCTGGCCCCGGAGCGATTATCAGAACCGGCGCGGGCGGCCATTGCCCAGGCCAATCAAAGTGATGGCATGATCATCTGCGATATTTCCGTGTGGGAAATCGCCATGCTGCTGCAAAAAGGCCGCTTACAGGTAGAGACTGACCCGTTGAGCTTTATCAACTTGTTGTTGCAGGCCAACAAAATGCATGTCCAGGCCATTACCCCTCACATTGCTATCCTGGCGACCCAATTCCCCGC
>CAZDMM010001041.1:545-2572 GCA_964505845.1 uncultured Caldilineaceae bacterium | reverse complement strand
ATTAAATAAAACGGGGATGAGTGCCAAGAAATGGGAGTTAACGTATAATACTATTGAAAGACTATAACATCTCCGGTACAGATCAAGGACGGGGGGATTAGAAATGCTGCCAATTGGTGAAAAACTGCGCACGGCCCGCCTGGAGCAAAATATGAGCTTGCGTGAATTGGCTGAAAAGGCCGAGGTCAGCGCCAGTCTGTTAAGCCAGATTGAAAACAGCAAAGCCAATCCCTCGGTTAGATCGCTGTACAGCATTGCAGCGGCCTTATCGCTGCCGGTGGATTATTTTTTCCCCGATGGGCAGGCTGAAACCGGGCCGGCCGAGAATCTAGTCAGCGACATGACGCCCAGTGTTTTGCGCGCCCGGCAGGAGCAAGGGCTGGTTGATGAGACTACTTTGTTTGTTGAACAATCCGGTCGCTCTAAAAGGCCGCTAGTTTGCCGGCATGAGCGGGCCAGCATCGAGTTAATGGGCGGTGTTACCTGGGAGCGGTTGACCCCCGGTCATGAAGAAAATGTGGAGTTTATGGAAGTGACTTACGCCGTCGGGGCCACTTCGGGCCAGGCCATGTCTCACCACGTTGGGCGTGAGTTTGGCCTGGTGTTAGAAGGGGAATTAACGGTGGAGCTGGGGTTTGAACAATATGTGCTCCACCCTGGTGACAGCATTGCGTTTGACTCTACCATGCCGCACCGCCTGACCAATACCGGCCAAAAGCCAACGCGTGCGGTGTGGGTGGTGCTGGATCGAGGCTAAAGTCCTTTAATTAATCACAATTAGCGGGCCAGGTCGGTATCCAGTTTATTAAGCTCCTGTTCAACCTGGCTGACTTCATTCAAAAGCTTGAGGGGAACATAGGGGCGCTTTCCTTCCAGCATTTCCCGGTAAAGTTCCAAATTGCGCTGGTAGATACTCTGCACGGCCAGGCTTGAGGCCGCCGCTATTTGCTTCTCCTGCTCGGCCATATTCATTTGCAGTTGATCCTTCATCTCCCCGGTTAGTACCGCAAGTTGTTGGGCTGCTATTTGCGCCTGCAGCACTTGCAGGTTGTTCCGGTAAATCTTGCGCTGCCGCAGCAGCGACAGGCTGTTCTTCACCTCTACCGTTTCCCAATACCAAGCGCGGGCCTCATCTTCGGTCAGTTGGCCGTGCAAGTGGGCATGCTCCAGTTTGGTTTCAATCAGCAGCAGCCGCTCCCTGGCCTGACTCAATAGCTGCGCTGCCTTTGCTTTGGCCGGCCCAGAAATGTAATCCGGCTCCGCCGCCAGCGTGGTCAAATCTTTGGTCAGGCTCTTGAGGTTGCTTTTGGCGCTGGTATAGCTTTGCTCAATCTTGGCCTGTTGGGCCGGGTCTGGTTTTTTGGTTTGGCTAAAAAAGCTCAAAATTTTCTTAAACATTTTGCCCCTTATTGATGTCACCCTGCGGCCGCGCCGCAGCGTTGTTAGTTCACCATACCCTGCACCAGGGTTTTGACCGTTACTTTAGCCGGGTCAAGCTCGGCCGGCAAGTTCAAATCAAGCTCATAAGGAGTGGTGCTCTTGGGTTCAATCAGGCCGGTCGCTCCATAAACATCGGTTTTGCCGGCGGCCAGCAGCCTGCCCTGTGGATCGTACAAAGCCACCACCACCGTCGCCCAGGAGAGGGTCTTATCTGAACTATTGGTCACTTCACCGCTAAAGCTCCACACGCCCTCCGCCTGCTCCTGCTGATCATTTTCCGTTTTCAGGCTGACATACTCGTAGTTGTTGTTGGGCATGGCCGTAGTAACCCACACCCTGGTTTGCGCAATCTTGGCCGCCTGCCCGGCCACATGGTCAACCCCATTAAAGCTGTTGAGCGAGTAGGGCACGCTCTGGCCCGGCTGCAGCGCATACGGCAGATTGATCACCTCTGCATCCAGCACCGTGCCGTCTGCGGCGTAAAGACCGGCCAGCAGATACAGCTCGATGGTATCCTTTGCCTGATTGGTAACGCTGCCCACCACATGCACCGAACCCTCGGCGTCTATATAAGTGTACGGTTCAGA
>CAZDMM010001041.1:0-535 GCA_964505845.1 uncultured Caldilineaceae bacterium | reverse complement strand
TAGCACAGCCTCGGCTTGAGCCGGGCTGGCATCCACGTACACCGCCCAGGTTTCGGCCGTGGGGGCAGGGCCGGTCAACTGGAAGCGGAAAGGGATGCGGTCATTGCCGCGAGCATCGCCCGCCGGGGCCAGGTAGCCTGCGCCCGCTTCGTAAGTATTGGCGGCCACCACGTTGTTATCCTTGTCCAGGGCGGCTCCGGCCATGCCCTTAATATCCAGCCGGGTCTCGCCCAGGTTGACCAGTTCCCCGGTGATGTAAAGCATGCCATCGTCGCCCACAGCCATCTGGCCGTGCTGCACCTCAACCTGGGCCTTTCGGGCCTCAGTTGTCCCATAGTTGACCAGTTTTACCTCAAAAGTTTGGGGCTGGCCGTTATCCAGGCTGAGTGAATAGGCAAAAGGCGATGATTGGCCGGGTTCCAGCGTCCACAAAATGGGGTTGATGGTAATGCTCTCCACCGGGTTGCCGGAGTAATCACGCAGCAAGGTTTTGCCCTCGGCATCCTGGGCGGTTAAAGCCAGCTCTACATTGTTG
>CAZDMM010001040.1:0-2576 GCA_964505845.1 uncultured Caldilineaceae bacterium | reverse complement strand
TACTCAACTAAATCCTAAAATTTCGGCCAAGATGGGGTTAGTGGGAGTTCCTTATATCAGCGTAGACAATGAACAAGGGGCCTATCTTTCGGCCAAGTATCTCAGCGACCAAATTACCCAACCGACTGAAGCGGCAATTTTAGAAGGAATTCGCTCTGCCCAGAATGCGGAGGATCGTAAGAATGGCGCTTTGCGCGCCTTTGGTGAAAACCGTCTTATTAATGTGGTCGCACTGGAAAGCGCCAATTGGAAAATTGATGAGGCCTATCAAGTGACAGCCCAGTTGTTTAGAAACGACCCACATATTCGAGCTATATTTTGCGCCAATGATATGATGGCTTTTGGGGTCTTACGGTATCTGGAAGAAACCGGCAAAACAGATGTACTGGTGGCGGCTTACGATGATTTAGCCGAGGCTCGAGAGGTTATTCGATCGGGTAAACTTCAGGCTACCATTAATCAACAAGCCGCGCAGCAGGGTTATTTGGGGGTTCAGTATGCAGTCCGCGCTCTGGCTGGCGAAAAACTCCCCCTTGAAACCATCGTAGATGTCCGGTTAGTTACCAAAGAAAATGTTGATCAAAAAGAATAATGAGCTAAAGTGTGACTACTTTGGAAGGGCCTCGCCCCTGGTAATAACCAATGATCCATAAACCGTTCAACAATATGACCTCACAACTCATCGTATTTCTGTTGAGTGTGAGTGTGCTCCCGCTTCTTGTTTTGGGCCTTACCTCATATAAGACCTCTCACTCTGTTATTCAAGAAGTGGTCAGTAATTACACCTTGACGTTAATGACTGACCAGGAGGATTACCTGGAGCTCATTCTGGAAGCGGTTGAAAGCTTGATTGCGAATATTTCCGGCATCGAAGATATAAAACAGGTTTTGGATGATAAGGCTGCTCCCCGTGACAACTATACAAAGTTAGCAACCCACGCCAAAATTGGTTACATTCTCAACGGGTATATTAACTTGAAGGGCCTGGTCTCAATTGACATTTTTACGCTGGGGGGCAGCCATTACCACGTTGGGGATACGCTAAATGTCAAAAATGTTAATCAAGCAGCGATAAGTCGGCTCTGGGTAGAAGCGATGCAATCCAGTGAAGGTGTTGTATGGACAGGTATTGAGGACAACATCAATATCAATTCGGCCCACAAAAAGGTAATCACCGTAGCCAGTATAATCAAAACCGTAGATGCCGAACTTTTGGAAGAAAGGCCCGTGGCCCTCTTGTTGGTCAACTATGGTGTTGATAGCTTATATAGCCATTTCAGCCAATTAAATCTGGGTGCAGGGGCTTACATGGCTATCATAGATGCTCAACATCGCTTGATCTTCCATCCCGACAAACGTTACCTCGGTTTACAAGTTTCACCGGCCTTGTGGCAACACCTGGGCGCAGAAAAAGGCTCATTTGTAACCCAAATTGATGGCCAGGAGATGTTTGTTACCTACGATAGGTCTGATATCAGTGATTGGATCTTGCTCAGCTTTGTTCCTTTCAAAAATCTGACAGCCAGCGCCGATGCCATCAAGAGTACGATGATCGGGGTTCTTCTGAGTTGTTTCCTTTTCATTTCGCTGGCCGCAATAGTAGTTTCCAGGACAATGGTTGCCCCTATCAATCGTATCACAGATTTCTTTAAACAGATCGAGGCCGGGGTTTTTGACGCGAAGGTGCGGCTTGCCAGCAATCGCACCGACGAAATTGGCGAGCTAATCCAGTGGTTCAACACCTTTCTGGATAGTCTGGAAGCCAAACAACAGGCGGAAGAGGCCCTGATACATGCCAAAGAAGCCGCCGAGACAGCTAACCAAGCCAAAAGTGAGTTTCTGGCCAACATAAGCCACGAATTGCGCACCCCGCTGAACGGCATTTTAGGCTATGCGCAAATTCTCAAGCGTGACCAGAGCTTAACTGCCTTCCAGAAAGAGGCGCTTAACGTCATCCAGCAGAGCGGCGACCATCTCTTAACCTTAATTGAAGATATTTTAGACCTGTCGAAGATTGAAGCAGGCCGCATGGAACTTCAACCGAGGGCCTTTCATCTGCCCACTTTTCTTAAAAATATCGTTGATACTTTTCACCTGAGAGCCAAACAAAAAGGAATCTGGTTCAATCAGGAACTGCATTCTCGCTTACCTGTCAACGTTTGGGGGGATGAAAAGCGGCTGCGACAAGTGCTGATTAACTTATTGAGCAACGCTGTTAAATTCACCGACCAAGGTGGGGTGACGTTTAAAGTGGGCTACTTTCCCTGTCCAACAGGGCTGGCTAACACAGAGACGGGTGAGAACCATAAAATTCAATTTCAAGTTAAAGATACAGGCATCGGCATGCCATTGGCTGTGAAGAAAAAAATTTTCGAACCCTTCTTCTCCACCAAACCAGTGGGCCAGGGACCGGGTTTAGGATTATCGGTGGTGCAGGGTATTGTAGAATCTCATCAGGGTAGTATTCATGTTACAACCGCACCCGGAAAGGGTTCAAAATTCGAGATTCACTTACCGGTTAAGCAGACAAAGCCATGAAAAAAAAGAATTTTATTTCAACAGAAGTGCTGGTTGTA
>CAZDMM010001039.1:1748-2579 GCA_964505845.1 uncultured Caldilineaceae bacterium | reverse complement strand
GGCCAATGTCATCACTCATCTGTGCCAGATCATCTTCCGGCAGCACGCCCCCGTAATAAACTACATTGGCCATGTCATAGGTCAGCTTCAGGCGCTCAGTTCCAAGTTCTTGGAGCAGCTTGACGCCTTCAATGCCGGTATTAATCAAACCGCCGTGAGTTTCCAGGGCGATGACTACCTGATACTGTTCGGCCAGGGCGACAATTTGGGGCAGCAACGCTTTAAAAGCGGCCGCTCCGGTTTCGGTTTCGGTCTGCTCAATGTGAGTCGCCACCCGGTCAACCTGCAAGGCTGTGGCGACTCGCATGGCCTGGCCCAGAAACTCCACCCCGGCTTGGGTGGTCAAATTGGCGGCGACATTGATCACATTGGGGGTGAGGTTGTACTTTTGCAGGAGTCGCCGCACGGCCTCGATTTCCGGCTCACCCATTTGATCCGGCTGCAAGTGCGGGCAGTAGCCGGGAATAGCCACCAGTTCGGCGTAGTATAACCCTGCCCGGGCAAGGCCAGCCAGGGCTCGTTCCAGCGTAAAAGCGGGCGACACGCTCAAGGGGTAGCATACAGTGGTGCTGCTGAGGAGCGGGCGTGGGATCATCGGGGTAGGCTCTCCGACAGCCGTTCGGCGTTGCCACCCAGAATCGCTTCGATGTCTTCGTCGGTTAAGGCCGGCTCAAAATTTTGTTTTTGGGTGTACTGGGGCAGGCGGCGATACAGGGCCAGGCTTTCCGCCGGGTCGCACGAGGGATAATCGGAACCCCACAGCACCCGATTGAGCACCCCGGCTCGTTTGGCCCACACCAGCGAGTCGGCAATATGATGGAAAGGCATTGA
>CAZDMM010001039.1:0-1738 GCA_964505845.1 uncultured Caldilineaceae bacterium | reverse complement strand
ATTGAGGACTCCCAGAAGGCCAAATCGGAATAGACGTTCGGATGCTTGCGCATAAGCATCACCGTTTCGTGTGACCAGTGAAAGCCGGTGTGGGCAACGATGAGTTTTAAGGTTGGGAAAGTTTCGGCCACCTCGTCCAGCAGCAGCGGATTCTGGTTGTCAATGCGGCTGCCCGGCACAAAAGTCCAGCCGGCATGCACCAGCACCGCAATGCCCAACTCCTCGGCCTTGCAGTAGAGGGGATAGAGGCGGGCGTCATTGACCGCGATGTGATTGTAGGCGGGCGAGAGCTTCAAGCCTTTGAAGCCGTACTCTCGCACCGCATGCTCCAAAGCTCTGACCGATTTCAACCCACCGGTGTGGTCGCCGCTGTGAAAGCCGATAAAACGATCCGGGTATTGGGCCACCGCCTCGCGGATATATTCGGACGGGGTGTGCGTTTCAAACGGCCCCCAGTATTGGGAGAGCAGAAAGGCCCGTTGGATGCCGGCTCGATCCATATCGGCGATGGCCTGGGCCGGCTCGGTGTTCAAATCCCTGGCCACCCAATTGCGCGAGGGGTCGCGCCAGAGGGGGATTTTGGATAAAACATCCATGTAGATTTGGGCCATGCGCTCCCCAAAATGACCGGGATAGGTATGAACGTGACAGTGAGTGTCAAAGACCATGCTTGAACTCCTTCTTATTTCTGACCATCAACCTGGGTAAGGGTTGGAAGAATGGAAGATTGGCAGTGTGACAAAAATTGACCAGCCTTCCAACCTTCCAATCCTCCTGTTTTTAGTTTACTGCGGGAACTGCGCTTCCCAGTAGCGGTTGGCGGGGTCAACGCCCTTCATAATCGTCTCGGCTTGATCCAGGTTGTCCGCCGTGATCAACTCGTTTTTCTCTTTGATGGTCTCCGGCACCGGCAAGCCCATTGCAATCCGGTAGGCCAGCTGCACCCCCATATAACCCTGCCGATAGGGCGGCGTGGCATTCGTGGCCGCCATCTCGCCGTTAGCGATGGCTTCGATGGCATCGGCGATGCCGTCATTGCCCACAATGACCACGCCCTCGGCCCGACCGGCGGCTTGCAAGGCTTGCAAAGCGCCCAGGGCCATATCATCATTGGCGGCATAAACCGCGTTGATCTCCGGCTGGGCCTGGATGATGTTTTCCATCACCGTCACGGCCTTCTCTCGTTGGAACTCGGCCGGCTGTGAGGCCACAATCTCGATGTCAGGGTACTTGCTCAAAGCCTGCTGCAAGCCCTCCGACTTCTGTCTTCCGGTCTCGGTGCCCAAGCGGCCAATCAACTCCACCACCTTGCCCTTGCCGCCCAACTTCTCGGCGATGAACTCGCCGCCGATGATGCCCGACTCGATGTTGTCAAAGCCGATGTGGGTGGTGATCTTGCCGCCGTCGGGCTTGTCGCCGGTGGTCACAACCGGGATGCCCGCTGCTTCCGCCGCATCCAAAGCGGCCACAATCCCGGCGGAGTCGGCTCCCTGGATAATCAGGACATCCACCCCGCTCTGGATGAAGTCCTCCACCTGTTTGACCTGCTCGGCCACGTCCAAATCGGCTCCGACAAAGGTCAACTCCACCCCAAACTCATCCGCTGCTGCCTGCGCTCCCTCGCCCAACTCCGTGAAAAAGGCGCTGTTCAGCGTCGGGACGGTGTAGGCTACTTTAATCTTGGGGAACTGCGCTTCCCAGTAGCGGTTGGCGGGGTCAACGCCCTTCATAATCGTCT
>CAZDMM010001038.1:0-2585 GCA_964505845.1 uncultured Caldilineaceae bacterium | reverse complement strand
GGCGTCATCCAGCCCCACGAGACGGTGGTCGGCATTTTGACCGGTCACGTGCTCAAAGATTCCGACGCCACGGTGGATTATCACACCGGCGGCTGGCCCAACGCCCACTTTGCCAACGCGCCCATCCAGGTGGAGCCCACCCTGGCCGCGGTGCGGGGGGTGATTGAGGAGCGGTTGTAAATTATATTTTGCCCCGGCAGTTCTATCACGTACAATGACGAGTGAGGGGTCAAATGAACAGTAGAATTATCAGCAAACAAAGTCAGCTTACTCTACCTCGTACTCAAATTGCCGAATTCTGCCAGCGACATCACATTCGTAAGCTATCGCTGTTTGGGTCAGCTCTGAGAGATGACTTTGGCCCGGATAGTGACATTGACATTTTGATCGAATTTGAACCAGGCCAATTGGAACAAGCCCTTTTTATTTTGAGAACGACCCTAATGACCCCACCCTCTTCTTCAGCCGCTCCGTCATCGAAATGCACGGCGGCCAGATGACGGTGAATGTTCAGGAGGAACAGAAACGGCTGGAGATTTCCTTCACCTTGCCGATTGAGCGGAATCAACCATGAGTAGCATCTTCCAAGCCAAATTCTTGTACAGTGAGCAGGAATTTTTGAGTCCACAGACGCGAAACGCACAGATTTTCACAGATAATTTTTTATCTGTGGCTATCTGTGTTTATCTGTGGACCCTGTTTAGTTGGAACATCACCGTGAGGATGATTACACTTCAATGAGACGCATATTGCACAACATTTTTATGATTGGCTTTTTTGCCCCCACCACCCCGCCGGGGCGATAGGATATGAATCTCGACTTAACATTCAGTGCGGTTAGCACATCATCGTAAAACCAAAATTTCCGATTTCACTCAAAAGAGTCGTCACGAGTTTACAACCCACTATCCAAACTAACAAGTATCACTTGACACCTGACACGTGACACCTGACACTTATCTACGGAGGAGACAAATGAACAAAATAAAAGTCGGCGTCCTCGGCGCAACGGGGGCCGTGGGACAACGTTTTGCCCAACTCTTAGCCCACCATCCCTATTTTGACCTGACCGTGCTGGCCGCGTCGGACCGCTCGGCGGGGAAAAGCTATCGTGAAGCGGCCAACTGGATTCTGACCGAGCCGATGCCGGAGCATCTGGCCGACATGACGGTGCAGGAGATGTCCACCGACCTCGACTGCGCCCTGCTTTTCTCGGCCCTGCCGACCGCCTCGGCCAAGGAGTGGGAAGCCAAGCTGGCCGCCGCCGGCTACGGCCTGTTCAGCAACGCCGGCGTCCATCGCATGGACCGCGACGTGCCGCTGATTCTGCCGGAGGTAAACCCGGAACACCTGGGTTTACTCCAAAAGCAGCAGAGCGAGCGGGGCTGGTCAGGCTTCATCGTGACCAACTCCAACTGCACCGCCATGCCCATGACCATGGCCCTGGCTCCGCTGCGCCAGTTTGGGCTGACGGCGGTCGTCGCCACCTCGCTGCAAGCCCTGTCCGGGGCCGGCTACCCCGGCGTGCCCAGCCTCGACGCCATTGACAACGTCATCCCCTTCATCGCCGAAAGCGAAGAGGTCAAGATGAACACCGAAACCAACAAGATGCTGGGCCGGCTCAACGGCCACGAGGTGGAGTCCGCCGGCGTCAAAATCAGCGCCCACTGCAACCGGGTGCCGGTCAGCGATGGGCATCTGGTCACGGTGTCCGTCAGTTTTCGGGACAAGCCCTCGCTGGGCGACATTCTGGAAGCCTGGCAAAGCTGGTCGCCGCTGCCGCAGCAGCTCAAGCTGCCCTCGGCCCCGCAGCCGGCCCTGGTCATCCGCAGCGAGCCGAATCGCCCGCAGCCCCGGCTGGACCGCGACGCCGGCGGCGGCATGGCGACCACCATTGGCCGCCTGCGCCCCTGCGAGGTGCTGGATGTGCGCTTTGTGTGCTTGGCTCACAATACCATTCGAGGCGCGGCCGGCGGCTCGGTGTTGAACGCGGAATTGATGATGGCCCAAGGCATGCTCGACAGCTTCAAAGCCGGTGCGGTGGCGCATGTACCCGCGTAAAAGCCTGTCGGCCTTTTTGGCCGACCGGGTGGCTTACCGCAATCTCATCCCGGTTGACCCCTGCCTGCCCCACCCGGCCCAACTGCGGCAGGAAATGGGTTTAGACCCGCAGCACATGCCGCGCAAAACCGAACCGCTCTACGCGGCGGTGGTTTATCGTTTTTTGCAGGCCGCCCAGGCCCAACGGGGCGCTCCACCTTTGGAGCGCCTCCTGTTTGTGGGCGACACCCTGATGAACGACGGCACCGCCGCCAAGAATTTGGGCGAATACCTGCCCATGCGCTGCTTTATCGGCGCGGACAAGCTGGCCGAGGCCGAGAAAATCAAAACCGAAGGCTATTTGATGAAGGCCAACCGCTGGCAGGCGCTCGGCGATTTTTTGGCCTGGGTGCAGGCCGAGGGCTTTGCCTTTGACTCGCGCACGGCCCTGCTGCTGGATTTGGACAAAACCACGCACGGGGCGCGCGGCCGCAACGACCACGCCATTGACCAGGCGCGGGTGACGGCGGTGCGGCGCACCGTGG